>DASPMT010000175.1:0-11300 GCA_035626935.1 Phycisphaerales bacterium
CTTCCTGACGAGCCCCGAGCCCGGCGCTGCGCGCCGACTCGCTGATGCGTTCGGGTTCCCGTACCGCTACCTCCCCGCTGCCAATGACTACTCGCACCCCTCTGCGACGTTCGTCGCCTCGCCGGCGGGGAACATCACGCACTACCTCTACGGGCTGGAGGTGCCGGCGCAGACGCTGCGCCTCGCCCTGGTCGAGGCGAGCGAGGGGAAGATCGGCACCACGACCGACAAGATCATGCTGTGGTGCTTCCACTTCGACCCCAAGTCGGGGGCGTACACCTTCACGGCGTGGCGGATCATGCAGGTCGGCGGGTTCCTTTCGGCGCTCGTCGTCGCGGGCCTGCTGGTGCGGATGCTCATGCACGAGTGGCGTCGGAAGTTCGCCGAGCAGTCGGCGGCCGCCGCGGCGGTCCAGATCAAGAACCTGTCACCGGGGGCGGGGACGGCGGAGTTAGCGCGATGAACCAGACGATGGGCACCCTGGCGTGGGAGTTCTCCGACCCGATCAGCAACTGGCTGCGGGCGATCTTCCTCAAGCCCAGCAACAGCGAGCTCGGCACCGACACTTGGGGCACCGACAACCTGTTCCTGCTGGTGACGTGGATCAACATCATCTTCTTCCTGGTGGTGGTCATCCCCATGCTCTACTGGGTGATGAAGTACCGCCGTCGCCCGGGCGTGCCGGCGCAGCGCACGCCCAACCACAACACCGCCCTGGAGGTAACGTGGGTTGTCGTGCCGCTGCTCATCCTCGTGGTTGTCTTCTTCTGGGGCTTCCAGGGGTACATGAAGTCGCAGGTCGCCAAGGCCAACGCCGAGACGATCAACGTCGTCGGCCGCAAGTGGAACTGGGAGATCCGGTACGCCAACGGCGCCATCCCGCCTCACCAGCTCTATCAGGACGATAAGCGGAACGCGGTCGAGGGTGGTGTGTTCACCGGCGCCCGCGGCAACGTGGGCATGCCGATGTTCATCGTGCGGGAAGGTGTCCCCCTCAAGTTCCTCCTGCGGAGCGAGGACGTCATGCACTCGTTCTACATCCCCGACATGCGGCTGAAGATGGATCTCTTCCCCAACCGCTACACCAGCCTCGCCTTCATCCCGCAGACGTCGAAGCAGACCCCCGAGCAGCGGATGGTCTCGGTTGGCCCGTTGACATCCGACAGCATGGCCGGCATCAACCCGCCAATCCCGGGCAGCGACCACCATGTCTTCTGCGCCGAGTACTGCGGCATCAACCACTCCGAGATGGCCGCGGTCCTCCGGGTGGTGACGCAGGAGACCTACGACAAGGTGATGGCCGACTGGGCCGACATCTATAAGGGCCAGCCCCTGGTCGAGGTCGGCAAGATGGTCCACACCCGCGTCTGCTCGTCGTGCCACAGCGTCAACGGTGACAAGAACACCGGGCCGACCTGGAAGGACGCCTACGGCACGCAGGTCCCCCTCAAGGGCGGCGGCAGCGTGCCGATGGACGAGAACTACATCCGCGAGTCGATCGACTACCCCGCGGCCAAGATCCACGAGGGCTTCGAGAACAAGATGACGCCGTTCAAGGGTCAGCTCTCCGACCTGGAGTACCAGGGGATCATGGCCTACTTCCGCAGCCTCGCGGGCAAGGCGACCGACGCCGACAAGGCGGCGCCCGCCGCAACCCCCGCTGGCGCCGCGCCCGCTCCCGAGTCAAAGTAACCGATCTCTTCAAGCCCGCAAGCCGTCTTCGACGGAGCCACCATGTCAAGCATCCCACACGATCACGCAGGGCACGCCCCGCACGACCACGGCCATGACGAGCCGTACCTCGCCCCCAAGGCGACCTGGTTCGCGACGTTCAAGGACTGGGCGACGACGATCGACCACAAGAAGATCGGCGTCATGTACCTGACGGCGATCCTCTTCATGTTCTTCCTGGGCGGCATGGCGGCGCTGGCGGTGCGCATTGAGCTGCTGAGCCCCACCAAGACGATCATCGACGCCGCCGGCAACACGCTCGTCTCCGGCCAGCTCTTCGCCACCAGCGGCGCGACATCGGTCAACGACGGCAACGAGATCTACAACCGCGTCTTCACGCTCCACGGCCTGATCATGGTCTTCCTGGTCATCGTGCCGAGCATCCCGGCGTCGCTGGGCAACTTCCTCCTGCCGCTCATGCTGGGCGCCAAGGACGTCGCGTTCCCGAAGCTGAACCTGCTCTCGTGGTACATCTACCTGCTCGGCTCGGTCTTCGCCGTCATCGCCGCGCTCATGGGCGGCGTCGACACCGGGTGGACCTTCTACACGCCCTACTCGACCAGCACCGACGAGGGGCATGCGCGCGTGGTCTACATGATCCTCGCGGCGTTCATCCTCGGCTTCAGCTCCATCCTCACCGGCCTGAACTTCGTCGTCACCGTCCACAAGCTGCGCGCCCCCGGCATGGGGTGGTTCGACATGCCCCTGTTCGTCTGGGGCATCTACGGCACCGCGCTGATCCAGGTGCTCGCGACGCCCGTCATCGGCATCACGCTGCTGCTGCTGGTCTTCGAGCGTCTCTTCCACGTCGGCATCTTCGACCCGAGGATGGGCGGCGACCCGGTGCTCTTCCAGCACTTCTTCTGGTTCTACAGCCACCCGGTGGTCTACGTGATGATCCTGCCGGGCATGGCCGTGATGAGCGAGGTGATCGCGGTCTTCACCCGCAAGAAGGTCTTCGGCTACCGCGCCGTCGCCTTCAGCTCGCTGGCGATCGCCGGCATCTCGTTCATCGTCTGGGGCCACCACATGTTCACCAGCGAGGGTGAGCTGGCGGCCACCATCTTCAGCGCGCTGACCTTCCTGGTCGCGCTGCCGTCGGCCGTCAAGGTGTTCAACTGGACGCTCACGCTCTACAAGGGGAGCATCGACCTGAAGGTCCCGATGCTCTACGGCCTGGGCTTCCTCTTCATCTTCAGCATCGGCGGGCTCACCGGTCTCTACCTGGGCGCCCTCTCCACCGACATCCACCTGCACGACACCTACTTCGTCGTCGCCCACTTCCACTACGTCATGATGGGCTCGGCGATCATCATGTTCATCGCGGGCATCCACATGTGGTGGCCCAAGATGTTCGGCAAGATGTACAACGAGAACGGCGCCCGCATCGGCTTCTGGCTGGTGTTCATCGGGTTCAACCTCACGTTCTTCCCGCAGTTCCTCATGGGTGCGCAGGGCATGCCGCGCCGCTACGCGAGCTACGTCGACGAGTTCCAGCCCTACCACATCGCCAGCACCATCGGCGCGCTCACGATGGGCGGCGGCTTCGTGGTGCACCTGATCGTCTTCATCTCGTCGCTCACCGGCGGGCGCAAGGCCCCGCCCAACCCCTGGGGCGCCCTGTCGATGGAGTGGACGCACGCGGCCAGCCCGCCGATCACCCACAACTTCCACCACGAGCCGGTGGCCGAGTTCCATCCCTACGACTTCGACGACGTCTACCCGCCGCAGACCCAGCCCGGCGAGTTCGCGATGCCGCCCAAGCTCGACGGCCCCCGCAAGGACCACCACTGAGAACCCCACGCCCGCCCGGACGTCCCGGGCGCGCGCGAAAGGCACGACATGAGCACACTTCCGGTGAACCAAGACGTGGTGGGGCATGGCGGGATCGACGGCCGCCCGTACCACGAGACCTACAGGGCGGCGCAGCACTTCCGCGACCGCGACCACGAGTTCGACTCGGTCAAGATGGGCGTGTGGCTCTTCCTCGCCACCGAGGTCCTGCTCTTCTCCGGTCTCTTCTGCTTCTACGCGATCATGCGCATGATGCACCCCGAGGCCTTCCAGCACGGCAGCAGCCTGCTGGACTGGCGCTGGGGCCTGCTCAACACCGTCGTGCTGCTGGGCAGCTCGTTCACCGCCGCGGCGGCCGTGCGCGACGCGCAGCTCAACCGCCAGGCGAGCCTGAAGCTCAACCTGCTTATCACGATGGTCGCCGGCGTCGCGTTCCTGGTGATCAAGGTGGTGTTCGAGTACTACCCCAAGTACATGGAGGGGAAGCTCCCCGGCCAGTGGTACGACTACCCCAACTGGGTCAACCCGCACGAGCCGCTGTGGTGGAGCCTCTACTGGTGCGCCACCGGCGTGCACGCCAGCCACGTGATCATCGGGATCGGGCTCTACCTCTGGCTGCTGATCCGCGCCGGCAAACGCCACTTCGGACCGCACCACTACAACGCCGTTGAGGGCGTCGCCCTCTACTGGCACATCGTCGACATCGTCTGGATCTTCCTCTTCCCGCTGCTCTACCTCATCCACTGATCAGTCGCGCGACCAGCCGAACGCACGCGGCACGACCGCCCCGGACGAAAGACCCGCAATGAGCCACCACGACCATCACAACGGCAACGCCGCCGCAACCACCGTGAACCTTCTGCCCGCCGGGGCCAAGGACTCGCACAAGCCCGGGCACCACGGGCACACCATCGTGCCGCTGCGCCTGCTGGTGGGGGTGCTGGTCATCCTGCTGGTCTTCACCGTGCTCACCGTCTCGGCGGCGAACATGGAGCAGTGGTACGCCCGGACGTTCGACGTGGTGATCCCCGGCTGGGTCAACGCCGTCGTCGCGCTCTCCATCGCGTGCGTCAAGAGCATCATCGTCGCGATGTACTTCATGCAGCTGCGCTACGACCAGAACCCGATGAACGCGCTGGTCGCCGTGTTCACCGTCATGGTCGCTACGTTCTTCCTCGGCTTCATCGCCATCGACCTTGGCAACCGCGGCATCATCTACCAGAACAAGGCCGACCCGATCATTCCCGGCGGCGTCGGCGGCATCAGCCGCACGGTCGACGGCAAGGAGGAGCAGATCGCCGCGGGCACGTCCATCGCCGTGCACGCGCGCCAGCGGGCCGACGCCTTCATCGAGCAGGCCGTCAAGGACGGCGCTCCGATCACCAACCACGCCTACCGGGTGCGTCTCTTCAACCGCTACCACGAGCTGGAGGCGAACCCCGCCCTCGACGAGACCGGGCGCACGCTGGCGGCCAGCATGAAAGCGTACATGGATCGTCACCGCGACGAGTACGAGCAGGTCGCTGCCTACGTTGCCGCCCACAGCCACGGGCACGGCCCCGCCCACGGCGGCCACGAGCCCGCGAACACGGCCAACATCAGCCGTGCGCGCACCGGCGTCACCCTCACCGAGCTTGGCGCTGCGCCCGGCCACGGTCACGGCAACGGGCACGCGCCGGGCCACCAGGCCGAACCCGCTCACCGTGCTCCGGCGAACGAGCCAGCCAAAGACAAGCCCGCGGCCGGTCATTGAGCGGGGCTGCTCCCGCGTCTGTACTGGAGGCACCATGGACCGCTTGACGAGGATGGGCGTGATCGCCTTGGGCGTGTCGCTGGCCGGTGCTCTCGTCGGCACCTACTTCATGGCACAGCGCGTCCAGGCCTTCAATCAGACGCTGCCGGACCAGTACCTTTTCAAGGCCGTCTCCGGGCGTGAGATCCGTGCTTTCGACCGGCCGATCACACTCCAAGACACCGTCACAACGGTTGACGGTCAGGAGCAGGCGGCCGTCCGTCTCACCTACGGCGACGCGGCGGTGACAATCCCGGTCATCGCGCCAAAGGTGAGAGACTTCAAGGACCTCTCCACATACGAGGAGTCCTTCCGTGTCCTCTCCTTCGCCCCGATCAAGGACGGCAAGGCCGACATCAAACCGTTCGAGGACGACAACTGGCGCGCGATCGTCATCGCCCGCGAGACGCGCCCCGGCTTCGACCAGGACACCTGGGGCGAGGTGCGCGTCAAGGACTGGACCTGGGTCATCTACGAACTGCTCCCGCAAGGCGGCATCTCCCAGCCGCGCACCGTGCAGTACCGCGACCGCCGCGGCCGTACGCCGGCGGAGGTCTACGCCCGCGACGAGCTGAAGAAGGCCGGCAAGCAAGTGCCGCCGCTGCCTGAGCAAGGCGGCCCGCGCCTGACGCCCGTCGAGCCGATCGAGGAGCGCTCGTGGGAGTGGCAGGCCGCGCTCTTCACGGTCCCCAAGATGCAGGTGAGCCGCTACCGCTTCCGTTCCGACGCTGTGGCCGGGACGGGTGACGCCGAAGGCATGGGGTGGACGCTGCCGCTCACGGGCTTCAGCCTGATGGGGATGGTGGCAGGCTGCGGTCTTGTGATGGCCGGCCGCGCCGGCCGGCGCCGTGCCGCGGCACCTCAGGCGGCCTGAGCCGCCGGCGGGCGGGCCGAGAGCTCCACGAGCGACCGCAGCAGCCGCTCACGACGGAGCGGCGCCACGACCTGCTCCACACGGCGCTGCCCCAGTTGCCCGGCGGCGAAGAAGCACGACGGAGCGGAGCCGATGAGCAACACCGGGATGCCTACAGCGCCTTCCTGCTGCTCCCTCTGCCGGAGCATGTCCAGCACGCGGGGGCGTTCGCTCGAGTGCGTCACCCGGACGATGGCGACGGTGGGGGTGTCGGCGGCGCTCGGGGTGCAGAGGCGCGCAAGCAGATAGCCGGTCGCGTCGGCGGCCGGTTCCAGCGCCACGTGCATCGGCACGACACCCTCGCCCAGCGCGGCGCGGGCGTCGTCGATGGCGCTCGCGGAGGTGGAGGAGTTCCCTTCGCAGTTGGCGAGCATGCAGGTCTTGAGGTCGAACGTCTGCTCCGGCGTCTGCTCGGCGATCTGCACCAGGGTCGAATCCGGCAGCTCAAGCGCCCGCACGAACTCCTCGACCGGGTAGAGCACCTCGTTGCCGCTGCTCCCCAGGACCAGCGCGTGAGCCAATCGGTTGGCGAGCGCCAAGGTGGCCACGGGTTCCACGCCGCGGGGCGCCATCCGCTTGATGTTGCCCAGGCTCAGATGGTGGAGCGCGATGGGGTTGATCAGATCGGTTGGGAACTTCCACTGCCGCAGCAGCCTGTCGGTCATGTCCGCATGGTTGATCAGCAGCAGCCGCGACTCGACGGTCTCCAGCGGCAGTCCCAGCCGGTCCGCCGTGGTGATCACCTTCTCGTAGATCTCTCCCAGCCGCTCGGCGTAAAGCATGCGGCCGATGTCGTGCAGGAGCCCGGCGGTGAAAAGCTGGTCGGCCTCTTCTGTACGGACGCGACGGGCCACCGCGATCCTCTGGGCGATGATCCCGGTCGTGATCGAGTGCTCCCAGAATCGGTCGGCCCTCAACCGCCCCGCTAGACCGCCGGTGGCGAAGTGCTCCAGCACGCCCATGGCCATCACAGTCGTACGGATCTGCGCGATGCCGATGCGGCTGACGGCCTTCTTCACCGAGTCCACCCGCTCGCCGGTGTTGTAGAGCGTCGAGTTAGCCAGCTTCAGCACCTTCAGCGACAGCGCCTGGTCCTGCCGGATCGCCTTGGCGATCGCGTCGATCGAGCTGCTCGAGCTCCCCGTCAGCGAGATCACCTGGCGGGCCGCGGGGCCCATCGCCCGGAGCTCGTTGTTGGACGCCACCGCCTCGAGCAGCTCCGTTCGGCTGATCAGCGGCTTGAGCGTGCGCAGCTCCTCGGCGGCCGCCTCCAGGGTTGGAGCGGTCCATTCCTCGTCGACCCGCACTTCCGCTGGGGCGTCGGGAAGCTCGATGTCGATGGTCACCGGAGCGGCCGGGGCTTTCGGGACCGCAGGGGCGGCAACCACGGAGGCGCGCGGGCTGGAAGCGGGCGTAGCTGCAGCGTTGTTGGCGGGCGCCACTCCGGCAGTCGGCGTCGTCCCAGCTGCCGGCGCCGCCGGTGCGGCAGGATGAGATCGGGATTTGACGGTGCCCAGCCGTGCAAGCAGATGCTTGCAGAGGTTCGCGTCCTTCAAGATGAGCCCGTCAACGCCGAGCTGGGCCAGCCGCAGCACGATCTCGCGCATCGGCAGCGCCGACACCATGATCACGGGCAGCAACCGCAGTTGTCGATCATTGCGTATGGACCGCAGGCACCATGCACCGTCGTGGACCGGCATCTCGACATCAAGCAGGACCACATCCGGTGGATCGGCGCGCAGCAGCGCGAGGCCTTCGGCGGCCGAGCTAGCGCACCGAACCTGGTGGCCGGCCTTGCGCAGCATCGTCCCCACCAGAGCGTGGATGTCAGGGCTGTCGTCGATCAGCACTGCGTGCGCCATCTTGCCAGCGACCTCCTGCGACCGCCCGCCCAGCGGCTGACCCGCTGCCTCCCATGTCGGTGCTCCGCCATGCAGACTTGATGTGGACGCCGTAGGCCATCTACCCCAAGCTCTTGACCGGACCGCGAACGCGGGCCGGACCTTCCCGCAAACGGGGAAGGGGTGCGAACCGCTAACGAACAAGCCCCGCCGTGAGGCGGGGCCTGGGGGTGTCGGGGGGTGGCCGGCGAGCGTTACTTGCCGATCTCGATCTCGTTGCTCCCGGCAGGTGTCGGTGTGGGCGTTGAGGCTCCCGGCGTCGTGCCCGTCCGAGCGGGCGTGGCCGCCGCGGGAGTCGGGCTCATCGGCGCTGCGGGGACCGGTTTGGCCGTCAGCCCGTTGTAGTTGCCCTTGGTGAGGTAAACCTCGACGCGCCGGTTCTGCGGCGTGTTGCCGCTGGAGGTGTTCTGCGTCGCCGGGCGGGTCTCGCCGAACGCGACGGCGCCGACGCGCCACGGGTTGACGCCGGCGCCCATCATCTCCTCCCGCACCGACAGGGCGCGGAACGCCGACAGCTCGGCGTTGTTGCGGAAGTTGCGGCCCGGCACGGGGCGCACCCGCTGCGTGTCGGTGTGACCCGCGACCAGGATGTCGTACTGCGCCGCGGCGGGGACGGTGTCGACGATCCGGGCGAACTCGCGGACAGCCCGCCGGCCCGCCTCGGTCAGCGAGTAGTCGCCGCTGGCGAACGTCACGTCGCTGGTGAACTTCAGCATGCCGCGGGCCGAGTCGTACTGCAGGACGTCGGGGAACTGGCGGGCCAGCTCCTGCAGGGCGGCGTCGGTCGAGGCGTCCAAGGGGCCACCTTCGAACTTTATGTCGGCCAGTCGGTTGTTCAGGTCGGCAAGCTTGCGGGCGAGCTCGTCGTTCTGCGAGCGCAATTTGGCGTTCATGGCGATCGCGTCGGCCGCAGCGTCAGAACCATTGCCGATCTTGCTCCGCATGTCGTCCAGCGACGCGCGCAGGCCGTTGTTGTCGTCGGCGAGCCGGACGTTCTCCGCCTTCAGCGCGTTGTACGCGCTTTGCAGGCTGTCGTAGGTGTCGTGGTTCACCTGGCACCCGCCGAGGCCGAGGCCCAGCGCGGCGAGCGCAACAGCGGTGAGCTTGGTAAGTGTCGAACGGCTGAACATGGTCGGGCTCCGGGGGGGCGTGGGCAGGGCGGGGTGATCGTTAGCGCGGGCTCCTTCCCGCGCCGCAAGGATACTCTCGCACCGAACGTTGTTTCGACGGTTTCTCACCGCATGCTGCAAGGCTGGGACCCATCCTGGACGGTGCGCAGGTTCGACGCGGCCGGCGCGATCGACGGTTCCGGGCGAGGCGCATCCCATCCGTCAGGCGTCTCGGCCGTCTTGGAGCGTCACCCCGACGGCACGCTCACCCTCGCAGCCCTCGGGCCCACCGAACAGATCGCCTCCTCCACCCGCTGGGCCGGCGTCCCCGTAACTGACCGCCGCGGGCGGCTGCTTATCCCGGGTTTGGTCAACGCCCACACCCACCTCGACCTCACTCACATCGGTCCCCGCCCGCACGACCCAGGCGACGGCTTTTCCGCCTGGATCGACATGATCATCCGGGAGCGGCTCTCCGAGGAAGCGCCCATTGTCCGGGCCGTTCGTAACGGGGTCGGATTCCTCCTGGCTGGAGGGACGGTGCTGGTGGGGGACATCGCCGGAGTCGTGGCAGGAAAGCCGAGCACGATCCCCGGGAGAGCACTCGCCGAGGATGGACGGGTCAACGGTGTTTCGTTCGTCGAGTTCTTCGCCCAGGGTGCCGGGGGCGAAGGTGGTTTGGTCGGCGCCGTCGACGCCCGGGATTCCCTCAGCGCCACACCGGATCCATTGTCGCGGGCACGGATCGTCTTCGGCCTCCAGCCCCACGCCCCCTACAGCGTCGGTTGGGGGTACTACGGCCGCCTGATCGCCGGGCTCGATGCGGATGTGCCGGTCTGCACGCACCTGGCAGAATCAACCGCCGAGCGGGAGTTCATCGCTCGTGCGGCCGGTCCTTTCCGCGCACTGCTGGAGCGACTCGGCCTTTGGGACCCGTTGACGGCCGAATCGGTGGGGGACGGACGCACCCCGATCGCCCATCTTGCCGATCACCTTCGCGCGGGGCGCCAGTCAGTGGTTCACTGCAACGACGTCTCTGATGAAGACCTCGACACACTCGTCGGCGCCCAAGCCCCGGTCATCTACTGCCCCCGCAGTTCCGCCTACTTCGGTGCGGAGCGCGACTTCGGCCCACACCGCTACCGCAACATGCTCTCGCGGGGCCTGACGGTCGCTCTCGGCACCGATTCGATCGTCAACCTCGACACTCCCGATCGGATCAGCGTCTGGGACGAGATGCGGTTCCTCCACCGGCGCGACTCATTCGACCCCTCCACCCTCCTGAAGATGGCCACGGTAAACGGGGCGGTTGCCCTCCGAAGAGATCCGGTCCTGTTTACCTTTTCCCCATTGGGCACTCTTGCCGGTTTGGCGGCGATCCGTGTCCCGGATGCGAACCCCACCCTCGGTGGAGCCGAATTGCTCAGGCGGGCGCTGGCGATGCCCGAAGGGGGCGAAGAGGGCCATCCAGAACTCCTCGCGATTGGTCGCGTATAAATACGGTCTGACAGGAAGGATTCGCATTTGACAGGAGTTGCATCCCCGCGCCGTCCGCACCCGCTTGCCCCTCAGCAGAACGCGTCACCGCGCGCGCTCTGTTTATTGGCAGGGGGTGAAGCGTGAGCGCCAAATGGGTTCGCAGCCAGGAGTGGGAACGCCGGCATCTCGCCGGCCCCCTGACACCCGTCCGGTGGGTGCTCCATGCCCTCAGTTCCATCACCCTTGCCGTGGTCCTCCTCTCGCTTGTCGCGGTCTACGGCATCCTCGCGAGCGTCCCTGTCGGGCTCATCGCGCTGCTCCCTACGTACGTCCTTTACGGCGTCACCCTGCTGATCACCGTGGCCGTCATCGCCGGTATCCCGGTCTGGGGATGGTGGCGGGCCACAACCTCCCGCGGCTTCGGTCTCCGGTTCACGGTTGCTCTCGTGCTCATCATCCTCCTTGGTGTTGCCGCCGTCTGGGGCTGGAACAGCGTTGCCTGGCCTGTCCTGCGCTACGACGAGTCGAAGCACACCGGTCTGCGGCTCTTCGCCGACTTCGTCGACCGCTACAAGGCCGTG
>DASPMT010000176.1:0-3190 GCA_035626935.1 Phycisphaerales bacterium
ACGGTGCTGCTGGGCAGCTGCCTTCAGGCGGTCTGCTTTGTGCCGCTGGCGGCGGTGTGCGTGCTGACGGGGACGGGAAGGCTTGACGGGCCGGCGCCGGTGTGGCTGGTGCTGGCGGTGCTCGGCGTGTACCAGTTCGGCGCGCTCTCCGCGGGGGCGGCGTGGACGACGTGGATGGGGACGATCGTGCCCGCGCGTGCGCGCGGCGGGTATTTCTCGATGCGCACGCGGTGGATCTACGTCGTGCAGCTCGTGTCACTGCTGAGCGCCGGCGGGGTGCTGGCGTGGGCGGCTCGCCCGGGAGGCGTGGGCGAGCTGTGGGGGTTCGCGGCGTCGATGCTGATCGCGGGCGCGTGCCGCGCGGTGTCGGTGTTGCTGATCCTGCGGACGGGCGAGCCGGTGCCGGTGCCGCACGGGCACCGGTGGGTTGGGCTGCGCGAGGCGCTGTGGAAGCTGCTGCACGGCCCGACGGCGGGGCTCGTGGGGTGCTATTTCCTGATGGCGCTGGCGCAGTCGATGGCAACCCCGTTCCTTGTGCCGATGGCGCTGGGGCCTCTCAACGAGCCGGCGACGGCGGCGACCTTCATCGTGGGGGCGATGATGCTGGGGCGGGTGGCGGGGTTTCTGCTGCTGCCGCGGCTGCTGCGGCGGTGGGGCGGGCCTTCGACGCTGCGGGCGGCGGGCCTGGCGCTGGTGCCGCTGTTCCTCGTCCCGGCGTTGATGCCGTCGCTCCCGGCGGTGCTGGCGATGCACGCGGCGGCCGGGGTGGTGTACGCGTGCTGGGAAATGAGCACGTGGCTGCAGATGCTGGAGCAGACGCCGCAGGGCGAGCGGACGAGCTACATGAGCCTGCTCTATTTCGGCACGTGGGTGGCGTCGTACATCGGTGGCACCCTCAGCGAGCAGCTGCTGGAGGGGTTCCGCGTGGCGGGGTCTGGCCCGGCGGCCTACGAGCTGGCGGGGTACCGCACGGTGTTCGCGGTGTCGTGCGCGGCGCGGGCGGTGATGGTCGTCCCGCTCATCCTGTGGGTGCGGCGGGCGACGCGCCGGCGGATGTAAGCCGGGCCGACGTCGGCGAGTGGACCATCAGCTGCACAAATGCGCCGTCGCGGACGCGCGTGGTTTCGGCCGGGGGCGAGGCGACCGGGAGCGTCGTCACGCCCGCGCCCAGCGGCTCGAGGCCGCAGTCGAAGCGGGCCCACTCGATCTGCTGCTGGTTCTCACGCGGGTCGAGGGAGCAAGTCGCGTACACGATCGCGGCGGTGCGGGTGAGCGCGAGCAGGTTGGTCGCGTGCGCGACAATCTGGCGCTGGAGCGCGACAAGCTCCTTCACCGCGTCGGGCGTGTAGCGGTGCCGCGCCTCGGGCCGGCGGGCGAGCACGCCGGTGTTGCTGCAGGGGACGTCCAGCAGGATGAGGTCGAAGGCTGTTTCCTTCGCGAGGGCCTCGACCTGCTGCGAGCGGACCACGCTGACCTGGGGCGAGCCGTGGAAGAGCGCGGAGAGGATCGAGAGCCGGCGCTCGTCGGTGTCAGTGGCGACGATTTTCGCGTCCTTGAAGAGGGCCGCGAGCTGCCGGGTCTTCGTCCCCTGGCCGGCGCACAGGTCGAGGATCCGGGTCGGCGCGACGCCCGCCTCCGAGAGCACCCGGGCGGCGTGGCGCAGGGTGTGGGAGGACGCGGCGTCCTGGGCCCATATGTCGGGGCGGGCCTTGAGCAGCCGTGTCAGCTCGGCGTGGGAGCCGGTATAGAGAGCATGACCGGGCTCATGGTGGGGCGTGGTGCCGGGGATCTCGCCGGCGACCTTGGCGTGAGCGACGTTCAAGACAGTGGGCGCGTTGTTGAGGGACGCGAGAGCGACGGCGAGCGCGGCCTGCTCGCCGAGAGTCTCGCGGAGCATGGCGAGCAGCGAGGGAGCCAGACCGAGGGCGACGGCGGAGCGGCGCTCGTCTTCCTCCGGCATCAGGTCTTCGGTGAGCAGGCGGGCCATGCCGCCAGGCAGCGGGATAGTGCGCCGCGACGACGTCCAGTCGGCGGGGAGTAGGACCGAGGCGCTCTCCGGGCCGAGCGACTCGACAATCCGGTGAAGCACGGCGTTGACGAACCCCGAGGACCCCGTGTTGACGTTGAGCTTGGCCCACTGCACGGCGTGGTTGACCGCGGCGTGGGGCGGCACCCGGTCGAGGAGCACAACCTGGGCCGCGCCGGCGAGCAGCGCCGCACGCACGGGCGAATCGATCGAGGCGAGCGGCTTGCGGGCTTTCTTGGCGATCAGTCGATCGAGCGTGGTCCAGCGGCGCACTACCGCGTCGTTGATCGCGTGCGCGAGCGCGGCGTCGCGCGGGTCGGCCGATACGGGCAGCTCCGGGCCGGTGAGCTCGAGGCGCGGGAAGCGCCGCACCTGGCGGGCCAGGTGGCTCATCACCGCGTCGCGGGCCCGATCCCCCGTGGGCACCGACCACAGTTCTGGCTCGGCGGCTTGCACGTCAGCCAGAGTGAGGCGCGGGGGCTGGCCGCCACGCCCGGCGCGCGAGGGATCCGGACGCCGGCCGCGCGGCGGTGCAGCGTGCGGTTTACCCTTTGCCGGCCGTGAGCTCTCACCCCTTGCGCGGTCATCCCCGCTGCCCTTGCTCTCGGTGCTCTTGTACGATGCCCGGTCTCCGCGACGGCCGGATGATTGGTTTCTGCCGCGGTTCTCGCCCGGTTTCTTCACGCGCCAGTCTAGCCGCAACCCGTCGACGACCGCAACGAGCTTTCCGCGATCAACCCCGTGCCAGCATCGCCCCAACAGCCCGTCCGCCCCACCCCCTCCGGCGGTGGGGGTCCCCACGGTCTTCTGGCGGGCATGCGCATCCGCAAGAAGCTGATCTTCCTCCACACGTTCTTTTCGCTGCTGCTTGCGGCGATCCTGGTGGTTGCGTTGCGGCCGGCGGTGGGACGGATCGTTCAGGAGGCGGAGGAGCACGAGGCGCGCCTTGTGATGAGCGTTCTGGCGGCGAAGCTGAAGGCGCCGGGCGGGGTAGGGCCTGTGATCGATGACCTGCGGCGCGGGCTCCCGCCGGAGGTGTCGCTGGCGGCGGGGGGCATCGAAGCGCTCGGGCTCGACGCCGCGGCGGCAGCGCATGCGCACGCGTCGCCGGGCGAGCCGATCGCGGTACTGATGCCCGGCCGTTCGCCGACGGTGATCGTGTAC
>DASPMT010000177.1:0-15944 GCA_035626935.1 Phycisphaerales bacterium
GCGAAGAAGTAGTCGATGAAGACGACGAAGTCGTTGTTGTCGCGCACGCCGTCGCGGCCGGGGAGGCCGCCGGTGGTGCCCAGGTCGCCCGGACAGGCCGCGGGCGGGAGCGTGTAGGAGTTGTTGGCGACGCCGGCCTGCGCGCTGTTGGCGGTGTAGCCGGGGGGGAGGTTGAAGGCGGGGCCGGTAGTGGCGAAGCTGGCGGTGTGGGCGAAGTCGGTGGTGGTGGAGGTCGAGATGCTCGCGCCGTGGGGAACCTGGACCTGCGCGTTGATCAGCAGGACCATCTCGATGGTGAAGGGCGTGTTGACCGGCACCACGACGGGGTCGGTCGTGCCCTCGACCGAGCCGTCGAAATTGGTGAAGAACCCGTTGGCGAGCGGGTTGATGACGGGTCCGCCGTTGTCGGAACGGACGACCCAGTTGCCCCCCTGGCCGGCGCCGTGGACGGTGATGCTGAAGCTGGCGGAGGAGAACTGCGACCAGCCGACGTTCTGGGGATCGACGACGTTGCTGGTGTTGAAGTTGAACGAGCCGGTGAGCACGAAGTTGACGGAGAAGGGGACGGTGCTCGGCCCGCCGCCGCCCGTGGGGGAGACGACGACGTCGGTCCAGGTCGCAATGGCGGCGGCCTCCGAGCGGATGTAGTAGGAGCCGGGGTCGCTGCTACTGACGTTGCTGATGTACTGGGCGAAGCCGTAGCCGGTGACGAACCCGGGCCCGCCGCCGGAGACCGCGGAGGCGTGGCGGCTGGGGAACACGGGCTGGCCCTGTGGGAACGAGTGGAAGTCCACGCCGTGCTGCCCCTGGGACACCGTCACGTTGTACTGACCCAAGGTGTTCCCGAAGGGGGCGAACGTCGTGTAGGAGTCGGCGATGTAGCCGCTGAGCCGGACCTGCGACAGGGCGGCGGAGGCGCACAGGGCGACAACCGCGGCGTGGAGGAGGGACGCGGTGAGGAGGCGGGTGGACACGGCGGTCTCCTTTGGTTTGTCGGTGGGGCGGGGTTCGAAGCGCGAGCGGGGCCTGCAGCGCCGGGGAAGAGGCGGGCAGGGGCGGCTGGCGGCGGGTAAGCATACGTGGGCGGGCATCAGCGTTATCCGCCACTTCCGCGGATCACCACCCGTACCGCTCACTTCCTGCTCCAACAAATCGACTTGTTCGGGGGAACAAGCGGGTTGCTCGGGGGAACAAACGGTTTGCGCGGGGGAGCAAACGGTCGGCGCGGGGGAACGGACGCGTCGCTGGGGGGCCGTGTGTTCGGGAGCGCAGCGCACGAACACCGGAAGTCGAGTCGCCACGCGCAGCGTCAGCCCTTTCCCTCCTGCAATCCGCGGCTCGCTCATACGAACGGAGGGCTCGCTCGGGGGGACACGCCTTCCGCTGGGGTGAACAGGCGGGATGGTCCGGGGGAGCAAGCGATTCGTTGGGCCCCGCGGATAGGTCCAGTGGGGTGCCAGAAAGAAACCCGTGCTGACTGCTACCAGTGAGCGGCCGCCCTTGGCGCCCCCCTCGCCATAAGACTGCCTTGGTCCTCTCTCCTTCCCCCCCCCACTCGTGACTCACGACTCAGCACTCAAGACTTCAAGGCCTTTTTGGGATAGGGTCGGGGCATGGACGGTTCAGGTAGCCGGAGATCGCTCTTGCCCAGACCCATGGGGGCCAAAGGCGCGAGGCGGATGACAAGACCCGGTGGCATCCGGCGCCTCTTCATTAGGCATCGGCAAAGCCAAGTTTCTTTGCAATTTCCGCGTTCATGTCGACCTTAATGTCGTCGCTGCCGGGCAGCGAGTACATCCCGTTGATAGCCTGAATGATCGCGACGAACGTATTGAAATTGCGAGGCGTTCTGGTGGTCCAGTGCGGAAAGGTGCTGAGGTACTGAACGGGTGCGTGCGGCGCGCTCAGGGCGTAGTACCAGCCGCAGGATGTGAAGCAGAGAAGAAACTCCGGGGCCGGTGCTGTCGCTGTGGGTTGAGGCCGCCCCACCAAACATCCCGCTAGCTCCTGAAGGTCTAGCAGCAGGTCCTCAGAACGCCACCGGTACGGGATATTGGCGTCGATAAAAACTGCGTAGGGCAAACCAAAGGTGGGCTTCTTGCACGCCAAGCCGTAAAGCTCTCCTACATCAGCCTTGATGGACGCAATTGCCCGTGCATCAGCGCGAGCGACGAACTGGACTTCTGAGCCTCTGTGGCGGCTCTTTGCTTCTACCGCGATGGCATCCCCGGTAATCGGATGGGTTGCTACAAACTCGGGCCCGGGCTGGCTTGTTGGTATCCACCGAATGGTAAAACCGAGCCGCACGAAGGCCGCGGCGACCGCCAACTCATATCGAGCGCCTTGGTATCCATCTCGCTTACGCAAGCGACCAAGTGTGTCCGCGGGCAGGCTATTCGCAGCTTCCAATCGGACCATATCCTCAGCGAGGGTCATGATTTCACGCTCGGCACCGCAATGGACGTAGTGCGTACGCCCAGCCGCCCTCACCCTCGGCACCGTCCGCTTGGCGAACTCTTGAGCGTTGAAGGCAATCTGGCAGAGCGGATGAGTTCTGCCGCGCTTCGTGCGGAGACGCTCGGTCAGCCACTCTCGCCCGACGAAGTCGCCAAAATAGCGTGCAAGGGCGCCGGTGTGGTCCTTGCCGGCGGGAACGACGTATTCCTTGCCACCAAACGTGAACACCCGGTCCCCGCCCCGTGCAACGACGTCGAGACGCGGCCCTTGGTAGAAGGGATCGCCGGCGGCAAACTCGCGAGCAACTGCCAATGCCTTTTCTGGGATGTTCCCAACGGATTCTGGCAAGTCTTCTCCAGCCGAGTATCGATTCTGATTGTTGCGCTGTGCTCCCTTACGTGGGGGCTCTTGTGCATCATGCGACCGGAACCGTCCACGCCCCCACGTTATCAAAGAAACTGCCTTTAGTCCCCGGCTTTGTCGCCCGCCATCGGACCGCATTCAGGGCAGACCGCGCCCAGCGCAAGTCCGCGCACGCTGTAGCCGCACCGTCGGCAACCGGCGTTCGCTCGCCGCCGCCGCCACACCGCGTGGCCCCACAGTCCAAGCCCAACCAGGCCGCCACACCACGCGGGAACACCGACGTAGTGGATGCCGCGTGACACCCCGATCCCCGGCCAGAAGAAACCGGCGTTCTGTGGATACTCCCACCGGTGGGCCAGAGAGGGAGACGAAAGCAGCGTCTTCGGGCCGTACACCATCCACCGACCCCAATCGTTCAGCGACCACTCCACGCCCGTGCCCGAAGGACGACCGGGCCATGACCAGCCGCTCAGGACCTCGGAGTTGTGGTCGTTCTCTGCGTCGGCGCCATCCCAGTACACCGCGAGATACCCATTCCTCGCCGCCACAGTGACCGCGTCGCCGAAGTACGTGAGGTCAACGAGAAAAACCGTCGCGATCCAGTACGCGAGCGACACCGCAGCGATCACAAGGCCGGCGCATCCCGCTTTGAGTGAGCGCATCCATGGCTCCCGCTTCGCCGCGTCAGATCACCCGGTCCTCTTTCGCGATGCCAAACGCCGGCGCAAGGTTCACCTGCACGAGCTTCTCGCTCTGCACCTTCTTTGCCGTCTCGGGGTCGACGTAGTCAGAGTGGCATGAGGCCTTATCACCCGGTTTCTCCGCGCCGACGGCCTTCTTGGTCTTGCTCGCCAGCTTGTGGATCTCATCCGGCGAGAGGACGCCGCGCTTGGCGAGGATCTCCTGCTGCTCGGGGGTCAACGCGGCGGACTTCACCGGCTTGCCACGCTCGAACCCCTCGGCCTTGCCGCTGACGAACTCGACGATCTCCTTGCTGATGCGGACGCTGCACCAGTCGTGGCCGCACATGGCGCAGAAGTCGGTGTCGACGTCCAGGTCCTCGTCGTGGTACGCACGGGCGGTGTCGGGGTCGAAGCTGAGCTCGAAGTGCTTCTCCCAGTTGAGCGCTGCGCGGGCCTTGGTCAGCTCGTCGTCACGGTCGCGTGTGCCGGGGATGCCCAGGGCGACGTCGGCGGCGTGCGCGGCGATCTTGTAGGCGATGCACCCCTGCTTGACGTCGTCCTTCTTCGGCAGGCCCAGGTGCTCCTTGGGCGTGACGTAGCAGAGCATCGCCGCGCCGTGGTAGGCCATACTCGTTGCGCCGATGCACGAGGTGATGTGGTCGTAGCCGGGGAACATGTCGGTCACCAGCGGGCCCAGCACGTAGAACGGCGCGCCGTGGCAGAGCGTCCGCTGGATCTTGGCGTTCCACTCGATCTGGTCGAACGGCACGTGCCCGGGGCCCTCGATCATCACCTGCACGCCCTTGCGCCAGGCGCGCTCGGTGAGCTCGCCGAGGGTCTCCAGCTCGGCGAGCTGGGCGTCGTCGGTCGCGTCGGCCAGGCCGCCGGGGCGGAGGCCGTCGCCGATAGAGAATGTCACGTCGTACTGGCGGAGGATGTCGCAGATCTCCTCCCAGCGCGTGTACATGATGTTCTCTTGATTATGCACGAGCATCCACTTGGCCAGCAGCGAGCCGCCGCGGCTGACGATGCCGATGAGGCGGTTCTTGACGTACTTCAGGTGTGCGCGGCGGACGCCGGCGTGGATGGTGAAGTAGTCGACGCCCTGCTTCGCCTGGTGATTGAGGCACGCTTCGATGGTGGGCCAGTCGAGGTCCTCGATCTTCTTGCCGATGATCATGGAGTAGATGGGGACGGTGCCGATCGGGACGGTCGAGTTCTCGATGATCGCCTTGCGGCACTCGTCGAGGTCGCCGCCGGTGGAGAGGTCCATCACCGTGTCGGCCCCCCACTTCTCGGCCCACTTGAGCTTCTCGACCTCCTCGTGCGTGCCGCTAGAGACCGGCGAAGCGCCCATGTTGGCGTTCACCTTGGTCTTGCTGGCACGGCCGATCGCCATGGGATCGAGCTTGTGCTTGAGGTGGTTGATGTTGGCGGGGATCACCATGCGCCCCGCTGCCACCTCGTCGCGCACGGCCTCAGCGCCCTTGCCGGGGAAGAGCGCCTCGAAGTGCGGCTCACGCTCGGCGACGCGGCGCATCTGCGCGGTGACGCGCCCGACGCGGGCCCACTCGAGCTGCGTGACCGGCGAGAAGTTCTTGGGGTAAGAGACCTCCAGCACCTGGCCGCGGGCGGTGGTGAAGGTGGTCGTCGGTTTGTTGCCGACGAAGCAGGGCTCGTCGCAGTAGCGGTCCTCGGGCGTGCCTTCGGGCATCACGCGGACGGACCAGCCGTCGGGGAGGAAGTCCCAGGCGGTCTTGGAACTGGGGGCGGGCATGCCGGGGGTGTCGGGGCTGGCGAACGTGAGCGGGCCACCGACGTCGTGAGGTAAGGCGAAGGAGCCGGGGGTGGTGGCGGTCGGCTCGGTGCCGGGGTTCTTCGCACCGTGGATGGGGGCGCGGAAGCGGTGGAGAGGGGAAGTGTGGTTGGTCATCGATTTATTCCTCGACGGCACAACGGAGTCCCGTGTGTACCGATTACTTACTCTTCTTCTTCCTGAGCTTGTCGACAACAACGGCGACAATGATGAGACCGATGCAGACCGTGACGATCCCGCCCATACGCTCAGAGACCTTCAGCTCGGGCGAAGTCTCCGGCGGGTTCGATTGGGCGAGTGTCAGCGCGTGCTGATCGGACATGGTCGCGTTCCCTACGCCGGTCCAAACCGGATCAGGTTCAACGGGTGCTTCTCAGCGGCGGCGGACAGTCCGCGGCCGCGCCCCGAGCGTGAGCGGAAGGATAGGGGCGTTCTGCAGACCTAGGCCGCACAACGGCATCAGGGTCGCAGAGCCGAGCCTGATGGCACCCAAACTTACTGTTCCGGGCACCCCGCGCGGCTCCACTCAAAGACGCCGCTCTGCGGCAGCGGCGCGACCCCCAACTGGCGGAGCATGTTGAGGCACTGGGCCCGGTGGTGAGCGCCGTGCGTCGCCGAGTGGACGAGGATCGTCGCCCGCGTGTACGTGTACACCCTGTCCTGACGGGCCCGCTGGAGCAACTGATCCGGCGGCCCTGACCGCGCGTGGGCGGCCAAATCGGCGGCGGCCTCCTCGACCATCGCTCGCATCTCGGCGACGCTCCGACGCTGCGAAAGGTCGATCGGCGGGCGCTGAGGCCGCCCGGCGAGTACGTCGGCCGAGGCCCGGTTGGCGCTGAGGATGTGAAGGATGCTGTCGTGCAGCGAGCCGAGGCCGATCTCGAAACGTTGGTGAAACTGCTCGGCGGTAAGCCGCTCGCACGCGTCGAGCAGGCGGAGCATCGCCCAGCGGTCTTGAGTGAGGAGGACATCGACGGGATCGCCGGTGTTCATGCCGCGCAAGCGTACCCGCCGCCTCGACAACGAGCGCCCGTTCAGTTCACCGGCCAGTTCTCGCTGCGGCACTTGGCGGGCAGCAGGATCGCCAGCACACCGAACACCGCGTAGAAGAGCCGCACGTCCAGCGTCGGGCGGCCCGTCTCGATGACGGCCTTGAGGGTCTTGGTGATGACCTTGCCGCCCATCTCCATCTGCTTGGCGGTCTTGGTGCCGACGGGGAGGTCGTCGACGGTGAGCGTGAACTCGGTGGCCGCGCCGCCGCTGAGGGGCTTGAGGTCGTAGGTCACGGTGCACTCGGAGTCGTCAAGGCGGGTGAACTTGAAGGTGTGGCTGAGGCGCCGGGGGCGTCCACCTCGAGGACCTTGCCGACGACGCCGGTGAGTTTGCCGCTGGGCGTACGCATGGCGAGCTTCGACCCCTGCGCCAGGCCGCCGCGCCCCAGGTGCATCTGGGAGTTGAAGAAGCAGGCGATCGGCGCGTCGGTGCGGGTGATCTCCTTCCAGACGGCCTCGACAGGCGCGTTGATGACGACCTGGAAGACGCGCTGGACTGCGGCGGCGGTGCAGGACGGAGCGGCGGCGGAATCAAGCATGTTTTACTCCCTTTCGGTTGGCTGCTGATCGCTGACGGGCGTGCTCTGACTCGATGCGTTCCTTGAGATCGACGATGCGGGCCGTCCAGAAGCGTGCGTAGTCGCACGTCCAGCGGTCGTAGATCTGCTGGATCGGCACGGCGTTGAAGTGGAGGTGACGCTCGCGCCCCTCGCGTTTGGAGACGACGAGCCGCGCTTTCTCGAGCACGCGGACGTGCTTGAGGGCGGCGACGCCGCTGACGCCGAACCGCTCGGCCAGAGACGCGATGGTCGAGCCGGGGCTCTCCACCAGGACGTCGATCATCGCGCGGCGCACGGGGTTGGCCAGCGCGGCGAAGACGGGGGAGAGCGGGTCTTTGGGAACGGGGCGGCTCATTGCTAACCAATAGGTTAGCGATTAGTCGGGCCGTGTCAAGGGTCTTCTTCAGCTTTTTTGAACAGCGGCGTGGCGAAGCGGCGTGACTACACCGCCACCGGCGGCGACTCCACTTCCGCCTGCCAGTCGATGACGCTCGGATCGGGGAGGTCGTCGCTGAGGCCCGGCGCGTTCAGGTGGCGCATCATGTTGACGCACTGGGCGCGGTGGTACGTGCCGTGGCTGCAGACGTGCGTGAGGCAGCAGCCGCGGGTGAAGGTGTAGCGGTTGAACCCTCCCTCTTTCCGCGGCCACTCCAGGTGCACGAGGGAGGCGAGGCCGTCGGGCGCTGCGCGCCACTTGGCGACGACGGCGCGCAGGTCGGGGACGGCCTGCCCGTGCAGCGCCAGCAGCTCGTCGGGGGTGCGGTCCTTGCCGTCGTGGGAGATGTCGGGCCGGCCTGGGACGGGCGAGAGCGCGGGGCGGAGCGGGCGGCCGTCGATGTGGTCGGTCCAGCGGCGGTAGACGCCGACGATGTGGGTGAGGTTGTCGTGCAGCGAACCGAGCCCGATATCGAAGCGTCGATGGAACTGGTCGCGGGTGAGCGGGCGGCAACGCTCAAGGAGCATGCGCGTCGCCCAGTCGTCGTGCGTGAGGAGGATGTCGAGGGGGTCGGACGTAAGGGCGGGCATGGTGGACAGTCTACCACGGGGCACGGCTCGGGCGCGTGGTGGAGCAACGGGCGCCGCGAGCGCTTGCGCTCTTGCCTCTTATGCTTGCG
Source organism: Phycisphaerales bacterium (assembly GCA_035626935.1). Taxonomy (GTDB): domain Bacteria; phylum Planctomycetota; class Phycisphaerae; order Phycisphaerales; family UBA1924; genus JAJTGZ01. The sequence continues at coordinate 8,047 of DASPMT010000177.1, forward strand.
GCCTTATGGCCAACCGGATGCCCTTGCTGCTGCTGCTTGGATCGGGTGAACTGGGGAAGGAAGTGGCGATCTCGGCCAAACGGCTGGGGTGCCGCGTGGTGGCGTGCGACTCGTACGCCGGTGCGCCAGCCATGCAGGTGAGCGACGGGTTCGAGGTGCTCAACATGCTCGACGGCGATGCGCTTGAGGGCGTCATCCGCAGGCACGCTGAAGTCGCGCGAGCGGAGGGCCGGGCGTTCTTCGTTGTTCCCGAGGTGGAGGCGATCCGGACCGAGCGGCTGGTCAAGGTCGAGCGCGACGGGGTGAGCGTGGTGCCGTCTGCTCGCGCCGCGGACCTGACGATGAACCGGGACGCGATCCGCGCACTGGCGGCCGAGACGCTGAAGCTGCCGACGGCGCGGTACGGCTACGCCGAGTCGGCCGCGGAGCTGCGCGAACGGATCGAGGGAAAGAAGGGAACAGGGCTGCCGTGTGTGATCAAGCCGGTGATGAGCAGCAGCGGCAAGGGGCAGTCGGTGGTGCGCAGGGTGTCGGAGATCGACGCCGCGTGGGAGTACGCCGTCGCGAACATGCGCGGCGACACGCGCAGGGTGATCGCGGAGGAGTTCATCGACTTCGATTACGAGATCACGGTGCTGACGGTCCGGCAGCGTCCGGTCGTGGGCGGCAAGAAGCTGAAGGAGAAGGACCGCACGCTCTTTGTCCGGCCGATCGGGCACCGGCAGGAACGGGGCGACTACATGGAGTCGTGGATGCCGTGCGCCATGAAGCCTGCGCTGGTGAAGAAGGCACAGAAGATGGCCGCTGCGGTGACGCGGGAGATCGCGGGTCAAGGGGGCGCGGGCCTCTTCGGCGTGGAGTTCTTCGTGCGCGGGAACGAGGTGATCTTCAGCGAGCTCTCGCCGCGGCCGCACGACACGGGGATGGTGACGATGATCAGCCAGGACCTGAGCGAGTTCGACCTGCACGTGCGGGCGGTGCTGGGGCTGCCGATCGCGAAGATCAACTATGTCAAGGGTGGCGCGGCGAGCGCGGTGATCCTGGCGGGGGCTGAGTCTGCGGCCGAGCCGTCGTATGCGGGCGTCGAGCGGGCGCTGGCCCTTAAGGACGTGCAGGTGCGGCTGTTCGGCAAACCGAGCACGCGGAAGTACCGACGGATGGGCGTTGCGCTGGCTACGGCGGGGAGCGCGGGGGCGGCTCGCAGGCTGGCGACGCGGGCGGCGGCGCTGGTGCGGGTGGAGGCGGGTGCTTGAGATTGGACAGCCGCGGTGCGCAGAAGGCGCTGATCCGGGCTCGCGAGCCGGGCCGCGGAAGGGGGGCACCCGCTGCTGCGTGAGCGAGACGAGCACCGCCGTTCCTGTGTCGTGGCGAACCACGCCAAGTGCGGTTTCTCGCGGGTGATCGAGTGACGTGTCTACGTATGGAGCGCAGGCACTACGCCAGCGGGCGCGGCTTGATCGACTGGACGATGTTGGCGACCCACATCGAGCCGACGCAACCGATCGCGAAGACAAGGGAGAGCGTCTCGGTGACGCCCAGGTTGACCAGCGCGGCGCCGAACGTGGCCGCGCCGAGCAGGAGCATCGCGCCCGCGTAGGCGATCATGATCCAGCGGGGCGAACCGGCGCGGACGATGCCCGCGAGCGCGATCGGGATGCAGAGCAGCGCCGAAAAGAGCGTGAGTGTCTCGAACACGATGCTGCCGGTGGCCGCCCAGGCGGCGAGCATGCCGGCAGACGTGAGCAGCGCAAGGCCGAACACCAGGGCCGCGCGACGCTCGGCGGTGCTGAGGGCGTAGCGTCCGAAGCGGCTGGTGAAGAGGAGCAGGTTGAAGAGCGGGACGGCAACGGCGGTGCCGATCGCAAAGGCCGCGTAGGCGACGACGATCGGGGTGACGTAAGGCGCGAGGGCAGGGTTGGCCTTGCCGGCGGAGCGCAGCAGCCGGATGCCCAGAAAGCCCGCGACGAGGATCGCCCACTGTGCGCCCGATGACAGCCGGCTCATGAAGAGGAACCACGCGAGGAAGAGCCGGTAGACGGGGTTGCGGGCCTTCATCGCTTCGAGAATCCCCTGACGGGCCCACTCAAAGCCGGGCTCGATGCGGAGCGCCTCGCGGAAGTGGTCCATCGCGGGGCGCGGCTTCCCCTCATGGAGGAGCGTCCATCCCATGTTGGCGTGCGACGACGCGTTGTGCGGGTTGCGCTGGAGCGTGGCGGAGATCGCCTGGGTGGCGGCGGCGCGGTCACCCAGGTTGGTGAGCGCCATCGCACGCAGGTTGATGCACCCTTCGTGCTCGGCGTCGAAGGTCAGGCCCTGCTCCGCGGCGGCGAGGGCGGCGCGGTGGTTCTTGAGTCCCGTCTCAATCTGGGCCAGCATGGCCCAGAACTGAGGCTCGGCGGGGTCGAGCCGGAGCGCCTCGTTGATCGATCCCCGCGCACGGTCGACGGCGTTGAGCGCCAGCATGACGCGGGCGACGACGTAGTGGTTGAACGGCGAATCGGGCGCGAGCCCGACGGCGCGGAGGGCGTGCTCCTTCGCTTCGGCGGGGCGCTCGCGGTCGCCGTCGACCATGCACAGGGCGAGCAGCGCGTAAGCCCGGGCCTCGTCGGGGTCGTGCGCGATCGCCTGACGGAGCTCCTTTTCGGCCAGGTCGCGGCGGTCCTGGGAGAAGAGGAGCCGGGCGCGTTCGAGGTGTGGGTTGCGGGTATGCACGGGAGATGGACGCGTTGGCGGAGCTAGTTCACCTCAGCGGAGCTTGAGGTGGTCGAGCACGTCGTCGTAGAGCCCGCCTTGATTGGAGAAGAGAGCGTAGTTACGGGCGGTGGAGAACCACTCGTGCGTCGTCGGCTTGAGTCCCTTGGCGGCGGCGAGCAGGTCGGCGGTGCGGATCGGCTCGGGGATGCCGCGGGCCATCGCGGCGCGGAGCTTGGCTTCGACGGTGACGTCGATGAGGTTTTTCAGGTCGGCGCCGCTGAACCCCTCGGTCTTCTTGGCGACCTGGTCGTGGTCGATGCTCTCGACCGGTTTGCCGGCGAGCATGATGCGGAGGATCGCGGCCCGCGCCGGGGCATCGGGAGGCGGGACGAAGACGATGCGGTCGAAGCGGCCGGGGCGCCGGAAGGCCGAATCGATGTGCCACGGCGCGTTGGTAGCGGCGAGGATGAGCAGACCGTCGTTCTTGGCCGCGAGCCCGTCGAGCTCTGCGAGGAACTGGTTGACGAGCTGGCGGCCGGCGGACTGCTTGAGGTCGGTGCGCGAGGCGCCCAGGGCGTCAACCTCGTCGAAGAACAGGACGCACGGCGTGTCGGCCCGCGCCTGCTGGAAGATCTCGTGGAGGTTCTTCTCGCTCTCGCCCATCCACATGTTGAGGATGTCGTTGATGCCGACGGCGATGAAGCGGGCCTTCACCTCGCCGGCGGTTGCGCGCGCGAGGTGCGTCTTGCCGCATCCAGGGGGGCCGTACATCAGGATGCCGCCGCCGATCGCCTTGCCGTACGCCTTATAGAGGTCCGCGTGCGTCAGCGGGTGGATGATCTTGAGCCGGATCTCCTCCTTCACCTTCTCCATGCCGCCGATGTCGGCGAAGTTGACCTTCGGGCGCTCCACCTCGGTGATCCGCGACGCAGGGGGCAGGTCCTGCGCGGGGATGCGGTGCGCGTCCTCATCGTCCTCATCGGGGACGGGCGGGCGCGCGTTTGCCCCGAGCTGCTCGGCGAGGGCCGCGTCCGCCACCGCGGGGTCGGCCGCGACGGCCTGGCGGTACTGCGCGGCGGCGCGGTCGGCGTCGCCGGTGCGGTGGAGCGCCTGAGCGAACATGACGCGGGCGGCGGGCGTCATGGCCGCGGCGTTGTTCTTGGCCAGGTCTTCGAGGATGACCAGCGCGTGCGACGAGCGTCCGAGCTGCAGGTAGACGCGTGCGAGAGAGGTCTTGATGTCGTGGTCGGCGGGGGCGAGGTTCACCGCCTCGCGCAGCTCGCGCTCGGCCTCGTCTGCGCGACCGTAGCCGATGAGCACCTCGGCCAGGTGCTTACGCAGGGCGACGTTGTCGGGCGAGAAGCTCAGGGCTTCACGCAGGGCGCGGATGTTCTCTTCACCGGGCTTGGGCATAGGGGCCGGATGATAACGAGATCCGCGCGGGCGAGAGCACCCGGTCCCCTGCGGGGACGCCGTCGGCCGGTCCCAGAAGCCTGGAAAGGGGGCCGGGCCACGGCCACTCCGGCTTTTCAACGCCAGCGAACGAGGAGGCCATTGCATGCATCGTCCGCGGAACCGCGGCGCCGGCGCAGTGACCACGGTGCGGCGAGCTCCACCGCGACCCGCGGGTGCGCCGGGCTGCTGAGTCGCTCCTTGAGCTTGCGCTCAAGGCTCTTGTGCCCACTTGGAGCCGAAGAGGTCGGCGAGGGCTCCCTGCAGCGTGGGGAAGCGGAACTCGAACCCCTCCTCCGCCAGGCGGCGCGAGGCGACGTAGCGGCCATAGAGCGCGAGCTCGGGGTCGGTGCGCATCACCAGGGCGGCGCCGATGCGGACGAGGAACGCGGGGGTCGGGGGGCCGATGCCCAGGGCGCCGAGCCCTCCCGCGGAGCGGCGCAGGGCGCGCATGAACTCCGCGTTGGAAACCGGGTTGGGCGCAGAGGCGATGTAGACGCCGCGCATGGATGCGTCGCGGAGGGCGCGTTCGAAGAGGCGGTTCATGTCCAGTTCGTGGATCCAGGACATCCCCTGGCGGCCGTGGCCGGCGGCGCCGCCGAGCCCCAGGCGGCAAAGGCGCGCCAGCGTCGCCATCGCGCCGCCGGAGCGCCCGAGCACGAAGCTGGTGCGGAGCACCACGCTCCGCGGCACGGCGCGCGAGGCTTCGGTGAACGCTTCCTCCCACGCGCGGCCGACGGTGGGCGCAACGCCGTAGCCAGTGGGCGAGTCCTCATCGCAGCGCACTGACGGCGGGTCGCCGTAGATGTGGGCGGTGCTCATCTGCACCCAGACCGGCGGAGGCGCCTTGGCGCGGCGGACGGCCCGGCCGAGGATGCGGGTCGCCTCGACGCGGGAGCGGAGGATCTCGTCGCAGTGATCGGGCGTCTTGACGCAGTCGACCGTGCGGCCGACGAGGTTGACAAGGCCCGCGGCACCCTCGAGCGCCGCGGCCCACGCGCCGAGCGTGCGGGCGTCCCAGGCGGCGTGGCGCCACGGACCGGCGGGTGGCGTGGAGCGCGAGAGGATGACGACGTCCTGCCCCTGCGCCGACAGGTGGCGGGCGAGGTTGACGCCGAGGAAGCCGCTACCGCCGGCGATCACCGTGTGCCCGTGTGGAGCCGAATGGGTGGACGGAGCGCTGCCGGAGGGTGCGTCCATGGCGCAGCGTACACGAGTTGAGAACGGTCAGCCGGTGCGAACGCCGGTCACAACCAAGTCGTGGTCGGTGATCACGGCACGCTGGGCGCTCCCGTCGCGCACCGAGAAGCGGAACCGGACGGCGGGCGCTCCCGCGGGGAAGAACTCGCCGTCGGCGACCATCGTGAGCCTGATGGGCCCCTTCTCACCGTGCACGAACTCCATCCCCTGCTTTGCGCTCCGCACGGTGAACCGCTCGCCGGGCGCGGCGCCGTAGACGAACGTCCCTTCGTACTGCGCGCCGGTCCCTTCGGCAAGCGGCGAGGAGGGGGTGCGGGTGTCGGCGTCGCCGAGCGCCTGGAGGTGGCTGACGACCTGCTCAGCGGCCGGTCCGCCTGCGCGGGCGTGGTGCAGCAGCGTCAGGCCGTGCGGACCGAGCGCCCGCTGAACGCCGGGCGATGACGAGGTCGCGGCCTTGACGGTGTCGATCCAGCCGAGCATGGCGGCCGCGAAGAGGTCGACCCGGGCGCCGCGGCTGATGAGCAGTTCGGCGATGTTGCGGCGGCCGGTGTGGGCGGCGGCATCCAGCGGCGTCTCCCAGTCGCCAAACCCCCAGTCCCACGCGGCGTTCACAAGCGCGGGGTGGGCGTCGATCAACTCGCGGACGCGGGCCTCATCGCGGTGGGCTGCGCCGACGATGCCGCGAACCAAGCCAGGGTCCTGATGGGGGAAGTTGGGCCACGCCGCAGGAGCGGGGCTCTTCGACGCGGGCGGCTGAGCCCGGGCGGCGGCCCCAAGGCCAAGGAAGGCAAGGCCCGCGGCTGGGGCGGTGGCGAGCAGGGCGCGACGGTGGACGGGGGTGCGCACGGAGTCTCCCTTTCAATGCGGCGCCGGGTTCGCGCCCGTGGAAGGAGGATGCGCTGCAACGGTTGGTGGCGCAAGGAATCGCGCGACGATATTAGAGATCGTGCCACTGCCGGGACCTTACACCTTGCGGCGGGGCCGAGCTGCGGCGGCCTGCTCGGCGACGAACTCCTGCGGCGCCGGCGGCGCTGTGAGCGGCCCGTCCTCGGTCAAGTGATCAGCCGTGGCGGCGATTTCGTCCACCAACTGGCGAGCCCACTCGCTGACGGCGTGGAGCGCCTTGCCGGCGCCGTGGCGGGCTGCCTGCCCGGTACGTCCGGCGACTCGTCTACGGACTTCGATGAGCAAGGGGACCTCCGGCGGGGGCGGCGGAAGCAGGAGCGGCCGTCCTCTCCTGCCCGGCGTCAGGGCCCGCGCGTCTGACCGGGTCGCGCGGGGCTGGGTTGCGCTTGGAGGCCGCCCGGACGGCCCTATTGAGGGAGCTGCCGGCCCGCCCGTTTGGCGCCCCGGCCGCGTGAGCCATTCTGCGACTGGGCGCCGCCCGGGGCGCCTTGCTCGCCGGGTGGGATGAGCTCGTCCATCGCGGCCCGCGCCATCGCGACACCGACACGCTTGAGCTTCTTGACGACCTTCTTTTTGACCGCGGACTTGCCGAGACCGGCCTTGGCCATCATCTTCCTGGCGGCCTTCCGCACCGGGCGCTTGCTCCTGGAGCTTGAACGGGTGCTGGAGCGGCTGGATGTCTTCTTCTTCATGGCGGGTGCTTCCTGATCGACTCACCGTTCCCACGCGGGTGCACACGGAGCGTCGCTGTCCTGTACACTGCACAGATGGTCCGATTCCTCTGTGGTCTTCTGGCGGTGGTTCCCCTCATGGCCTGTTCATCTTCTCATCAGGCGACAGAAAACGCAGGCACCGCGCCGGTCGAATGGGCGGTTGTCGTGCACGGAGGAGCGGGCACCCTCGAACGGGGCGAAGGACCGGAGATGGAAGCCGCCTACCGGGCTGCTCTCAAAGCCGCGATCGACGAAGGAAAGCGCCGCGCCGAGGCGGGCGAGCCTGCGATGGACGTCGCCGAGGCGGTGGTCCGGATGCTGGAGGACAACGAGCTGTTCAACGCCGGCCGCGGCGCGGCGCTGACCGACAGGGGCCGGGCCGAGTTGGACGCTTCCATCATGGACGGGGCGACGCTGCGCGCCGGGGCCGTCGCGGGTGTGATGACGGTGAAGAACCCCGTTTCCCTTGCGCGGCTGGTAATGGAGAAGACACGTCACGTCCTGCTGGCAGGCGACGGCGCCGAGCAGTTCGCCACCTCGATGGGGGTGCAGCGGATGCCCCCGGAGTACTTCGTTACGCCGCGCCGGCAGAAGATGCTCGAGGAGTACCTGAACCGGCAGAAGAGAACGGGCGGTCTGGACCCTGCGGTGCCGCTTGCGCTGGCAGATGACGCGGCGGGTCACGCCTGGAGCCCGATGAGGTTCGGCACCGTCGGCTGCGTCGTGCGGGACAAGGCGGGCAACCTTGCCGCCGCCACCAGCACCGGCGGGCTGACGGGAAAGAAATGGGGGCGCATCGGCGACTCGCCGATCATCGGGGCCGGTTGCTACGCCAACAAGACCGTCGCGGTAAGCTGCACCGGCACCGGGGAGCAGTTCATCCGCCACACCGTGGCGCGTTCCCTCGCCGCGCGCATGGAGCTAAAGAGGGAG
>DASPMT010000178.1:0-6522 GCA_035626935.1 Phycisphaerales bacterium
TAGGGGCTCGCAGGGGGCGCTGGCTCGGGAGAGCGGGCAGGAAGCGGGGGGGCGGGGGGGCGGGGGGGCGGGGGCGAGGAGGCGGCGGCGTAGTCAGAGGATCGTGCGCGGCCGGTGCGAAAGCACTGGTTGCCGTAGGGCGCAGAACCGGTCAAGCCGTGGCCTTGGCGCTGTCCACCTTGCCGGCGCGGTTGAGGACCGAGGAGATCGCCTGGCGGCTTACGCGCACGCGGGTGTTGGTGATCTCGTCAACGCGGAGGACGACTTCGGTGTCGCTCATCTCCGCGACGTTGCCGATGATCCCGCCGATGGTCTGGACCTTGTCGTTGCGCTGGAGGCCCGCGAGCGTTGCGGCGTGTTCGGCCTTGCGTTTCTTGTCGGCCCGGCTTCCCATGAACCAGATCAGCACGAGGGCGAGCGGCATCATGATCAGCAAGAGCATGCTGCCGCCGCCGGGGCCCTGCTGCTGAGCGGGCACGATCGGCTTGCCGTCGGGCTGTACCGTCCCGGCCGAGCCTGTCACGGGAGCGGCACCGCCGACGACGCCGTCGGAGCGCGTGATGTTGGCGGCGGGCGGCTGAGCGGCGGGAGTGGAAGGGGCGGGGGTCGTCTGAAGCATGAACTGGGTTCCTGAAGCTTGACCGGTCGTGCGGAGACAATGCTGCGCACCTGCCACCGCCCCCGGAGTAGGGGTGGGGGTATAAGGGGGCAAGTCTAGGCGAGCGGCTGTGCGATTCCGGGCCGCCGCGGGCCCTTTTACTCGGTCTTTGTCCGGGCGGCGTGGAGGGCCGTCGGCGGCAGGCCTTCCGCGGCGACGGGCCAGCGCGCTGCGAACGACGCCCACCGGTCGGTGAGGATCGTCGCCCGCAGATCGGCCATGAACCGCTGGAAGTGGCGCAGGTTGTGGAGAGACACAAGCATCGGGCCGAGCATCTCGCCGGCCATGAAGAGGTGGCGGAGGTAGGCCCGGCTGAAGGGCGGGGCGCCGCCGGGGGGGCGGCAGGTGTAGCAATCGCACGGCGCGATCGCTCCGTCATCGGAGCCGGGCCAGATCGCGCGCGTGTCCTCGGCGTGCTTGGCGTTGCGGACGCGGAGCTGCCCGACTGGTGTAAAAGCGTTGGCGTTGCGGGCGTTGCGCGTCGGGAGCACGCAGTCGAACATGTCCACCCCGGCCAAGGCGGCGCCGAGCAGGTCGCGCTCGTACCCCACACCCATGAGGTAGCGCGGCTTGTCGTGGGGGAGCAGCGGCGCGGTGTGACGGACGACCGCCATGATCTGCTGGAACGTCTCGCCGACGGCGACGCCACCGATGGCGAAGCCGGGGAGGTCGAGCTGCGTCAGCGCCTGCGCCGACCAGGTGCGCTGGTCCAAAAGGGTGCCGCCCTGCACGATGCCGAAGAGCGCCTGGTCGTGCTTGCGCTGGTGCGCCGCCCAGCAGCGCTCGAGCCAGCGAGCGGTGCGCTCGTTGGCGGTGCGGACGCGCCTGGTGTAGTCGGCCGCGGTTGTCACCTTGTCGCGGCTGAGCGCGCGGGCGAGGCGGGCATCGTCCGGGTCGGCCTCCTCCGAACCGGCGCTCGCGCTGGGAGGACAGTCGTCGAAGGCCATGATGATGTCGGCGCCGAGCTGGTTCTGAACATGGACCGCCCGCTCGGGCGACAGGTGGATCGACGAGCCGTCAACGATCGATTTGAAGGTCACGCCTTCGTCCGAGAGGGTGTTGAGGTCGGCCATCGAGAACGCCTGGTAGCCGCCGCTGTCGGTGAGGATCGGGCCGCGCCAGTTCATCAGCGCGTGCACGCCCTCCTTCCCCCCCACTCTCTCGACAAGATCGGCGCCGGGCCGGAGCATGAGGTGGTAGGTGTTGGCGAGGCAGATCTGCGCGCCGGTCGCGGCGAGCATGTCGGGGAGGACGCCCTTGACGGTGCCGCGGGTGCCGACGGGCATGAACGCGGGGGTGTCGAAGGCGCCGTGCGGCGTGTGCACGCGTCCGAGGCGCGCGAGGGTGGTGCGCGAGCTCGCGACTGGCTCGTACCTGAGCGGGATGGGCATCAGCGCCCCCCTCGTCCTCGACCGGTGCCGCGGACCACCGGCGCGCCGCGAGCGGCGTCGGTCGCCCGTTTGAGGGTCTGGCGTTCCTCATCGTCCAGCGCGGCTTCTCCGTGCTGGTGGACCTTGGCGAGCACGCGGTCGACTTCATTCTGGTCTACCGGGGCGCCCTGACCGGCGTCCTTGTCGGCGGGACCGAAGAAGTCGAAGAAGTCGCGCAGCAGGTACATGTGTCGGATGAAGTAGTAGCCGGCGAGCGCGCCGCCGACGTGCGCCGCCTCGCCCCCGGTGTTGCGTGTGCCGATGAGCAGGTTGATAAGGGCGAGCCCGAAGAAAAGGTAAACGGCGGGCTTGATGCGGATAGGGATGAGGTAGAACAGATCGATTACGCGCTGCGGCACGATGAACGCCGCTGCGAGCATGATTCCGAATATGCCGGCGCTTGCCCCTACCAGCGGTGTGCGCGTGTCGTGGATGAGCAGGCCGGGGATCTGAGCGGGGAAGACGTTTCCGAGGCCGTTGAGCAGCAGGTAGGCGAGCGCTCCGAAGACGCCGCAGGTAAGGTAGAGGGCGAGGAACCGCTTGCGGCCCAGGTACTCCTCGACGTCGGGCCCGAAGGTCCAGAGCCCGATCATGTTGAACGCGATGTGGATCCAGCCGTATTGGTGCAGGAACTGGAATGTGATGAAGCGCCACACCTCGTACTGGCCGAAGGCCTTGAACGTGGAGAAGTGGCCCCACACCTGGTCGAGCCCCATGGGCACGTATCGCGCCATGCCGATGTGACGCATGGTCCGTTTGTCGAACAGCGGGACTTCGGCGCCTTCTGGGGCCCCGAGCAGCTGGCGCTTGTTCATCCGCGGGTCGGGGATGGCGAAGGCCTTTGCGTCACCGGGGACGTTCTCCACCCAGCGCACCGATACCGGGTAGGGCTCCCACCCGCGGTCGCCCGGGAGCGTGAGCAGGACGACGCCGACTAGAGCGATCGCGATGTTGATAACGACCAGCCACGCGGTCATCGACCAGGTGCGCGGGTTCCAGCGTACGCCCTCGCCACCCGCGTGACGCCCGGCCCCGCCGGCACTTTTTCCGCCCGCGCCCCAACGGTTGGCTCCCTTCGCCCGTGCGTAGTCGCGGTCGTGGATACCCATGCGGGGGTGAGGCTATGCGCGGCGATGAGGAAAGGGTGGCGGAACGGCTATTTCGCGCTGCGGGAACACGTCCATAGGGGCCTGGGCGGAGCTGCTGATCGGTGTCAGTGGGGCGATGACGTGATGTACAGCGACGGTCGGTAGACTCTCACCCATGGTGAAGCCGCGGCGCCCGCACCGGGTCGGACGCAAGCGTCGAGTAGCGGGAGGGCTGCTCATCAGTCTGGGCATCGTTCTGGCCGGTGCGTGGGTATGGTCGGGATGGTGGGCGACCGATGGGTGCATCTGGGGGTTTTATCTCTTTCACGGGCGCGGCGAGTTCTACGCGCTGGCGCCGACGGAAGCCCGCGCGGCTTGGATGCACAGGCGCATCGAGCGTGAGGCGAACGGGCAGCGCCATACGTGGTGGCTCGGTCTCGGTCCTGAAAGTACGTATCCGTTCGACCGTCACTTTCACCTGGGTATCTGCAGCTTCAGGCACATTGAGCGCGAGCGTTCGCGCTGGACGGTTCGAGCCGCTTACTGGCCGGCGCCGCTGGTGAGTTGGGGCGCGGGTGGTTGGCACGCCTACAGAGGTGTCATCGCACGGCGGCGGGCTCTGTCGCATCGCTGCCCGGCCTGCGGTTACTCGCTCGTTGGGCTAGCGGCCGATGCCGTCTGTCCTGAATGCGGTGCAACTTCGCCTGCGGTGGGTCCCGGTAGGGGCAACGACGGTCGATTTGCGGAGCCAGGCGTCTCGACGCGGTCCAGCAGAGACCCGTGAGCGATAAACCGGAAGCCAGCGCATGAGTTGCCGTTTCCACGTCGCGTGCACGCGAGAGATGAACGACGTCAGCTGCCGCGGCTCTTCTGCGTCGAGCGGCGGAGGAAGGCCTGCTCGCTGCCGGTGAGGCTGGCCATCCCCTTGTCCTTGATCTTCGCCAGGATGCGGTCGAGCTCGGCCGACTCGCTGGCGATCCGCTCGCGCTCGGCCCGTTGCTGCTTCGCCAGCTTCTCCGCTCGCTTCTGGCTGGCCTTTTCGTCGCGGGCTGAGGCGCCCCGGCCGCCGGAGCCGCCAAAGCCGCGCCAGGACTGGTCGTCGCTCCCCCACGGCTCGTCCACCATCCCCTCGGCCATCATGAACTTCACCTGCATCCGTTGCTGGTAGCAGGTGTAACCGCCAAAGAGGGCGATCAGGATGAGCGACACGCTCCCCACCGCAAGCCCAAACAGACCGACGACGACCGCGCCGCCGAGCCCGACGCCGGTGGCGATGTACATGCTCCTGGTGTAGCCGTGCTTGCGCCACAGGAGTTCCTGCACGATGCGGCCGCCGTCAAACGGGTAGAAGGCGAGCAGCAGGTTGAACAGCAGCAGCGAGAGGTTGCTGAGATAGAACGTGAAGAGCCCCAGGACCGCCCACTCGGGAGCACCGCGCGAGAGCATTGCTCCCGCGGCGCTCCCCCACGCGTTCCCGAGCCCGCCGCCCCATGGGTTGAACACCAGCGAGGAGAGCGGCGCGCCGAGGGCCAGCATGGTGCCGCCGAACAGCGGGAGCAGCAGCACGTTGACGGCGGGTCCACCGATCGTGGTGATGAGCGACGCCTTCCAGTTATGGGGAGGGCGGCAGGAGGCAAGGCCTCCCAGCATCCACATCAGGATCTCGTCCGCTTCCCCGCCGACCATCCGGCAGGCGATGCAGTGCCCGAACTCGTGCAGCAGCACGAGGATGAAAAGAGAGCCCAGCGACCAGAGCTCAAAGTCCCAACCGATGTCCTTGCGGCTGACCAGACGCACGATCATCCACACGATGTAGATCAGGCTGACGCGGACGACGATGCCGCTGACGACGCCGATGGGGACCGACCATGTCATCGGGTTGTCGCCCTTGGCGAACACGCGCCACCACGGCTGACCGGGTCCGCCGCCCCAGCGGCTGCCGCCACCGCGCCAGTTGCCCGAAGGTGATCCGTACTGCGACATCGTCAGTGGCACTCCGTTGCGCTGCCCGCCTGCGGGAGCCGTCCGCGGTTGCGAAGGGTCTCCTGAGTCTAGATACGCACCAAGCCGCGCCGCGTTGCGAGCGTGAGCGCAACGATGCTCTTGGCGTCCATCAGCGTCCTGCCCGCCCGTCCACCGGTCGCCGTTCCACCCTGATCGACGGCGGTCCATGCTTCGGCAGGTGACATGAAGACCAGTTCGATGGTCTCGTCGGGCTCCAGATGCTGGCCCACGTGCGTAAGGCCGGTGGCCAAAAAGGGGAACATCCGTTCGCTGGTAAGGCCGGGGGTCGTGTAGAAGTAACCGGCGGAACTCTCGGCGTCGCCGATGAGCATGGGTGTGATGGCTGTCGCGCTGTAGCCGGTCTCTTCGATCAGTTCGCGGGCCGCGGCGTCGACCGGGTCTTCGCCGGGCACGTCCAGCGTCCCGGCGCAGAACTCAAGGACCCAGGCGCCGGCGGACTCGACGGCCGTGCGGAAGTTGCGGATGAAGACCAAGCGTCCGTCGTCAAGGATCGGCAGAACGACCACGGCCCCGGGGTGCTGGACGATCGGACGTTTGCGTTCCTCGCCCGAGGAGGACCGGATCGTCAACTCCTCGTAACTGTACTTCGGGCCGGGGACGAGCGTGCGGCGCCCGGTGATCGTCGGCGGCTGATGGCGTTGCGTCATGGTCGGGCGTCGCCTTTGCTGGCTGACGGTTGCCGTCAAGCGAACTCACTTGAAGATGAGAACGCGCGGCGCAGCGAGAATCACCGGCTCCTTCCGCATCTGCCACACGGCGGACATTGCGCTGGAGAGACGCTGCTCGTTGGCGTGACCGACGACGGAGCGGACGATGCGGCGCACCTCCACGGCGATAGGACCCGGACCGGCCGCGGAGCCGCTGCCCTTCGCGCCCGGGGCTCTGACGCCGGCTCCGAAGCTCTCGAGCATGCTCCCGATTGCCTCGGCGAACGACTGCGGGGCGGGGTAGTCCATGACGTCGTAGCTGCCAGACTCAAGGCCGAGCTTCTCGGCAAGGTCATCACGGGCAACCTCCAGGCCGCCCAGACGGTCGGCCATCTTGAGGTCGATCGCCTTCTGGCCGACGAAGAGCCGGCCCTCGGCGGTCTTGGCCAGGTCGATCCCCGGGCGGCCGGCGGTGACGCGCGAGGTGAAGAGCTGGTACGTCTCCGTCATCTTGTCGCGGACCAGCTTGCGTTCGCTCTCGGACCACGGCGATGCGCTGCTGCCGAAGAGGGCGGCGTGCGGGCCCCGGGCTCGCGGCACGACGTTGATGTGGAGCTTCTCGTACGCGCCGCCGAGGGCCATCTTGCCGCCGACGACGCCGATGGAGCCGACGA
>DASPMT010000179.1:0-3530 GCA_035626935.1 Phycisphaerales bacterium
ACCTGCTCGACATCGCGGGCGACCAGGGCGTCGTCGGCAAGAGCCTCGGCAAGGACATGGAGAAAGGGAAGCTCACCCTCCCCGTCATCCATCACTTGGCGGCGGCGACGCCCGCGGTACGCGGCCGAACCCTGACGCTGCTGAGCACGCCCGAGCACGAGACCGTGCCCGGCGAACGGGCGGGCCTGATCCAGGCCCTCGAGTCCACCGGCTCGATCTCGCACGCCCGGCGCACAGCGCAACGCCTGGTGGATGAGGCCAAGCAGGACCTCGCGCCGATCGCGGAGAGTGCAGCCAAACGCATGCTCATGTCGATGGCTGACGCGGTCGTGGCCAGGGCGTATTAGGGTGAGCGGACACAGGGGGCCGACGGTCGAAAGGAACGACGATGGGTCTGAACGTGGCGGTCGTGGGGGCAACAGGTGCGGTCGGGCGGGAAATGCTGGCGGTGCTGGAGCAGCGCAAGTTCCCGGCGTCGTCTGTGCGCGCGTTCGCGTCACAGCGCTCGGCGGGGGTCAAGCTCCCTTACAAGGCGGGGGAGATCGTCGTCGAGCCCGTGCTCGACGGCTGGCACAACGGCATCGACTGCGCCCTGCTCTCGGCAGGATCCTCCATCAGCAAGGCGATCGCTCCGGCCGCGGCCGAGGCGGGCGTCGTCGTCATCGACAACTCATCGGCCTTCCGCATGGTCCCGTCGGTCCCGCTCATCGTCCCGGAGATCAACGCCGACGACCTGCCCCCACGCGGCAAGGGGTGCATCATCGCCAACCCCAACTGCAGCGCCATCATCCTCCTGATGGGCCTCACCCCGCTCCACCGCGCGTTCGGCGTCGAACGGATGGTCGTCTCCACCTACCAGGCGGCCAGCGGCGCCGGCGCCCAGGCCATGGCGGCCCTGGAGCAGGAGACGCGCGAAGCCGTCGCGGGCGGCGCCCCGCGGGCCACCGCGTTCCACGAGCCCTACGCCTTCAACCTCTTCAGCCACAACGCCACCGTCGACCCCGTCACCGGCCTCAACGGTGAGGAGCAGAAGGTGATCGAGGAGTCGCGCAAGATCTGGAACGACCCGTCGGTGCGCATCAGCGTCACCTGCGTGCGCGTCCCGGTCATGCGCGCCCACTGCGAGAGCGTCAACGTCACGCTCAAGACCCCCGCCACGCTCGCCCAGGTGCGCGAGCGGCTCGGCTCGTTCCACGGCGTCAGCATCGTCGACGACCGGCTCGGCAACAGGTTCCCCACACCGCAGAAAGCGAGCGGCGGCGACGACGTGCTCGTCGGCCGCCTGCGCGCCGATCCGTCGCAGCTCCCGCCCGGCGCGTCTCCCGACTCCCCGACGCGCGGCTTCGACCTCTTCGTCGCCGGCGACCAGCTCCGCAAGGGCGCAGCGCTCAACGCGGTGCAGATCGCCGAACGCATGTTCCTCTGATCGCCCGCCGCGAACGCCCAATAACCACCGAACTGGACCCCGCCCGTCGGCGTACCTAAGGTTCACCAACTAAGCCGGCCGCTCGCAGATCGCCTGACAGGCACACGAGCACTCGCTGGCTGCGTCGCGACGGAACAGCCGCGGCGTGAAACCAGTACGGCCGCCCTCGATTCCATTGTCTGGAGCACACGAGCAACGCCCGAAGACGGTTTGTCCCATTGCGCCCACTCCGGGCAAAGGCGGGACAACGCTGATCGTCGCCCATTTGCGGCGCGACCGGTGACCGCTGTTTGTATTGACTGATTGACGAACATGACCACCCACAACGACATGACCGCACGCTACACCCCCCACACCGCGTCCACCCAGGCCGAAGCTCCCGAGAGCTTCCCGATCATGACCTCCAAGACCGCGGGCGAGTCCGCCCCTGTCACCTTCGCACAGCTCGGCCTCCTGCCGGTGCTGCTGGACGCAGTGAAGGCGGAGGGGTACACCGTTCCCACGCCGATCCAGGCCGCCACCATCCCCGCAGGTATCGCCGGCCGTGACATCCTGGGCTCGGCCCAGACCGGCACCGGCAAGACCGCGGCGTTCGCGCTGCCGATCCTGCAGCGCCTCCAGTCGGCTCTGCCCGACAAGGCGCACCGCGGCCCGATCCTGCCGCGCGCCCTCATCCTTTCGCCGACGCGCGAGCTCGCCTCGCAGATCGCCGAGAGCTTCGCCACCTACGGCAAGAACACCGTCCTGCGCTACACCACCGTCTTTGGCGGCGTGAGCCAGTTCCACCAGGTCAAGGCCCTGCGCAACGGCGTTGACATCCTCATCGCCACCCCCGGCCGGCTCATGGACCTTATGAACCAGCGCGTGGTGAACCTCTCGCAGGTGAGCATCTTCGTCCTCGACGAGGCCGACCGCATGCTCGACATGGGCTTCATCGACCCGATCCGCAAGATCGCCGCCGCCCTCCCGCCCCGCGAGAAGACGGCCCGCCAGACCATGCTCTTCTCGGCGACGATGCCCAAGGAGATCCAGCACCTGGCCGAGTCGCTCCTGCGCGACCCGCTGCGCATCGCCGTCACACCCCCCAACAGCACCGTCGACCGCATCGAGCAGTCGATCTACACGGTGCCCAAGGAGAAGAAGGCCTACCTGCTCGAGCACCTGCTCGAAGAGGGCAAGATCCGGCGCGCGGTCGTCTTCACGCGCACCAAGTTCGGTGCCGAGCGCCTGGGGAAGAAGCTCAACAACGCCGGCATCACCGCCGAGAGCATCCACGGCGACAAGAACCAGAACGCCCGCAAGCGGGCGCTCTCACGCTTCAAGGACGCCCAGGCCCGCGTGCTGGTCGCCACCGACGTGGCCGCCCGCGGCCTCGACGTCGACGGCATCACCCACGTCTTCAACTTCGACCTTCCCTATGAGCCCGAGGCGTACGTTCACCGGATCGGACGCACCGGCCGCGCCGGCGCCAAGGGGGCGGCTGTGTCGTTCTGCGACCCGTCTGAGTACGGCCTCCTCCGCGCCATCGAGCGGCTGACCAAGCACCGCATCCCCAGCGTGCAGAAGCTGCCCGACCTCAAGGCCCGCATGACCGCTGAAGCCCAGCGTCCGCCTCAGGCCGACACTGCCGAGCAGGGCCGCCCGCACGGTGGTCGCCAGGAAGGCGGCTACCGGCAGCAGCAGTCGCACGCCCCGCGTCCGGCGCACGGCGACCGCCGCCCAAGCCACACCCACGCGCCGACCGCGCCCCACGGCGACCGTCCTCAGCGGGTCCGCCGGGAGGACGTTCCCGCGTCGCTGCACGAGCACAAGTCTCAGCAGGGGCACGGCCACAGCCCGCACGCCGCGGCAAAGCCCGCTGCGCACAAGCCGCGCCCGCACGCGGCTCCTTCGCACGGCGCGCCCAAGGGCGGCTCGGGCACAGGCGGACACGCCCACGCCGGACCGCGCCCCGCGCCCAAGACGGGCTGGGCCAGCAAGGGCCGCAGCCGCGCCCCGGGAAAGGGCGTCCGCCGTCCCAACCAGGACCGCTGAACGCGCAACCACATCCATGCCAATGAAAAGGCCCGGGCAGACGCCCGGGCCTTGTTCTTAACCGGCGGTC
>DASPMT010000180.1:0-12994 GCA_035626935.1 Phycisphaerales bacterium
CAGACCTTCGCCACCACGCAGAGCGCGCTGATGAAGCGCCGCGTAGGCGCCTTTATGACCGGCGCCGACTGCCCTACCTGCCGCGGCAAGCGCCTCAAGCGCGAGGCCCTCTCCGTCACCTTCGCGGGCCTGGACATCGCCGACATCTCGCGTGAGCCGATCAAGCGCCTCGCCGCGATCCTCGCGCCGTACGCCGATGAATCGGCGCCGGCCGTCGCCCGCGTGCGCAAGGACCACCCCGAGCGCGCCCAGGTCGCGCAGCAGATCGCCGAGGCCCTCATCGGCCGCATCAACACGCTCATGGGCCTCGGGCTCGGTTACCTCACCCTTGAGCGCGGCACACCCACGCTCTCACCCGGCGAGCTCCAGCGTCTCCGCCTCGCCACCCAGGTCGGCAGCAACCTCTTCGGCGTCGTCTACGTCCTCGACGAGCCCTCCGCCGGTCTTCACCCGGCCGACACCGCCGCGCTCCTCACCGCGCTCATCCGCCTCAAGGACGCCGGGAACTCCATCTTCGTCGTCGAGCACGAAGTCGACATCATCCACCGCGCCGACTGGATCGTGGACACCGGGCCCGATGCCGGCCAGAACGGCGGCGAGATCCTCTACAGCGGTCCTCCGCAAGGTCTGGCCGGCGTTCCGGCGTCGCGTACGCGCCGCTACCTCTTCGCCACCGGTGCGCCGCCGCGTCGCGCCCCGCGGCCGCCGACCGGTACGCTTGCGCTCCGCGGGGTCACGAGGAACAACCTTCGCAATGTCGACGCCGACATACCCCTGGGCGTGATGACCGCGGTCACCGGCGTGTCAGGGTCAGGGAAATCGAGCCTCGTCACGCAGGCGCTCGTTGAACTCATCACCCGTCACCTCGGACACGAACCGCCACCCGCCGACGACGAAGCGAACGTGCTCGAGCGCGCCGTGATCGAGCCTCTCCGGGGGAGGCTCGAGGGCGACTATCGCCGCGTCGAGCGTCTTGTACAGGTGGACCAGAAACCGATAGGCCGCACCCCGCGGTCCAACCTCGCCACCTACACCGGTCTTTTCGATCACGTACGAAAACTCTTCGCCGCGACGCCGGCCGCGCGATCCCGCCGCTTTGATGCCGGGCGGTTTTCCTTCAATGCCGCCAAGGGACGCTGCGAAACCTGCCAGGGAGAGGGCTTTGTGATGGTCGAGCTCCTCTTCCTTCCCAGCGTCTATACCCCCTGCCCGACCTGTCACGGCTCGCGATACAACGCAAGGACGCTGGAGATCCGGCATAACGGCCGGAACATCGCGCAGGTGCTCGGCATGACCGTGGACGACGCGCTGGAGTTCTTCAAGGACGAACCCCACATTCACCGCCCTCTCTCGGTCGTTCGCGAGGTCGGGCTCGGGTATCTCAGGCTCGGTCAGCCCGCGACCGAGCTCTCCGGCGGCGAGGCCCAGCGCATCAAGCTCGCCACCGAACTGCAGCGCGCCCAGCACGGCAGCACGCTCTACGTGCTGGACGAACCGACCACCGGTCTGCACCCGGCGGACGTCGAGCGCCTTATGGCCCAGCTCGACGGCCTTGTAACCGCCGGGAACACCGTCGTCGTCGTCGAGCACGACATGCGCGTTGTGGCTCACGCCGACCACATCATCGATATAGGGCCCGGACCCGGCGACGAAGGCGGACGGATCATCGCCGCCGGCACACCGGACACGGTTGCAACGGTGCGGGAGAGCCGGACCGCCCCCTATCTGGCGCGCTACCTCCAACACGGGGACACGATCAGGAAGCAGAGGCCAACGCGCGGCGCGGTAGCCGCTGCCGGGACCCTTGTGAACTGGGGCCGTTCCTCCGGTTGACAACCACTCCAACGGCGTTATCCAGATAGCGTCACTCCTCCG
This sequence comes from Phycisphaerales bacterium, assembly GCA_035626935.1. GTDB lineage: Bacteria > Planctomycetota > Phycisphaerae > Phycisphaerales > UBA1924 > JAJTGZ01. The sequence continues at coordinate 1,876 of DASPMT010000180.1, forward strand.
CCCTTGCCTGCAGCCGGCTCCACCGCTTGCGGAGGGCCACCTCCGACTGGCCGAGCTGCGCCGCAATGACGCCCCACTCCATCCCCGCCCGGCGCAGGCGCACGAGCTCGCGGTCGCCGTCGCTCAGTCCTTCCCACGCCGCGTCGATCGCCTGGCCGGTCGCCACATCTACGCTCGGCGTCGAGCCGCCCTTGCTGCCGTCGCTGGTCTCCATCACCATCGACCCGCCCTGCGCCTTTACCCGTGCGTCGTCGCGTCGCTTCGCTTCCGCGAGTTTCGTGCGCACCACCGTCTTCAGGTACGCCATCAGCGCTGCCTCGTTCTCGAACGCCAGCCTCCCTCGCCCGGCATCATGGACAAAGCTCTTGGCAACGCTCTGGCAAATGTCGATCGACTCGCGCCCGCCCCCGCCAGCCCGTACCGAAGCGCCCATCCGCGCCCGCACAAAGACCTGCACCAGCCGCGACAGCTCCGCGAAGGCGCGCTCTCGCCGTTCGGCGGGGGCGTTCGCGTCCGTCAGCGCCTGCAGGTCCAAGGCCATCGGATCAGTCTACCACGGGCGCCATGCCGTGGACGGTCACACATGGCCTTTCGGCGCAATCTGAGAACGGTCTTTCAACGCTGACACCCCCGCCTTGTTCCGGCGCACCCGTGCCTAACCCCCCACCCTGTATACTGAAGAAGGTGCCTCAGACCGCCCACTACCTCGATGACCTTAGCCGGTTTACGCGCCTGGACGCCAGCCGCCGCACGCTTCCCGGCCACCTGGCCGACCACGCCGCCGCCCGGTGGGAAGCCGGCCTTGAGGCCCCCATCGAGTGGTACCACCAGGCTTTTCTCACCGCCGGCGCCCGCCTGCCCGACGACGCATTCCCCCCCATTGTCATGGCCGAGCTTGCCCGGCTTCACCCCTCTCGGGTGCCCGCCCGCCTAGAGACGCTGCGCAGGGCCTTTCCCGGCCGCGCCAGGGAAGTCGATGAGCTTGCCACCATCGCGGCGGCCCTGAGCGACGCCGACGCGGCGGTTGTCCGCTCGCTGAACCCCGGCGACCGCTTCGGAAAATACACGCTCCACCGGCGGCTGGGCGAAGGCGCCTTCGGGCAGGTGTGGCTCGCGCGCGACGACGAGCTCCACCGTGACATCGCGCTCAAGGTGCTCCACTCGCAAGACCCCGACAGCGACGCCGCGCTTCTCACAGAGGCCCGCGCAGCCGCCGCGCTCGATCACCCCACGATCGCCAAGGTGCACGCCGTCGGCACCGCCGAGTTCGACGACGGCTCACCTCCCCGCGCGTTCATCGATATGCAGCTGGTTGCAGACCCCCCGCCCGGCGGGTTGACCGGCGACGGTGTCCCTCCGTCATGTATTGCTGCGCCGCTTCAGTCCCTGACGCGTCCCCTACCTCCGCGCGAAGCGGCTGCCGTCTCAGCAACCATCGCCCGCGCGTTGGCCGCTGCCCATGCGCGGGGCATTGTGCACGGGGACGTCAAACCCGCCAACGCCCTCCGGACGCCGTCAGGCCGCGTGATGGTCGTCGACTTCGGTCTCTCCCGGCGCACCACCGACGCGCGGCTCAGAGCCGGCCGGATCACCGGGACGCCAGCCTACCTCGCGCCGGAACAGGCCGACGGCGCCGCGCCGACACCCCTCTCCGACGTCTACGCCGCCGGCGCCACCCTCCGCTTCCTGCTGACGGGCCGTCCGCTTTACGAGCCGACCCGCGGGAGCGACGAGCCTCACATGGACATCATCGCCCAGGTGAAGGCCGTCCCGCCGGCTGACTGGACATCCCCAGTCCCTCGGTCACTGAGGCGCATCGCCGACAAGGCCACCGCCCGGAATGTCGCGGATCGCTACACCTCCGCCGATCAACTCGCCGCCGACCTCGAGGCATGGCTGAGCAACGCCCCGGTGTTCGCCGACCCGCCGTCCACCAGCCGCCGACTCGCCCTCTGGTATCGCCGGAACATCATCCCGGCGACGATCGCCGCCGCCGCGATCATCGCCCTCACCGCCGTTACGGTCCGGTTTGTTGCTCTCGTCCAGCGGGAACGTGACGAAGCCCTCGCCGCCCGCGCCGACGCCGATACGAAAGCGATCCAATCGCGAGCCGCCGCCGATCTGGCTCAGAAAAAAACCCGCGAAGCCGAGAACGCGGCCGCGACCGCCGAAGCCACCAGCCAGTTCATGGAGCGCATGCTCGTCGCCGCTATGCCCCACTCCGGGGGGCGCGACGTCAAGGTCATCGATGCCGTCAACCGTGCGGTCGACTTCATCCCCAAGTGGGTCGGCGACCAGCCCGAGGTTGAGGCCAACGTCCGCTCCGCGATCGGCAAGGTCTACCTCACCCTCGGCGACTGGGCTCGGTCACAGCCCCAACTCGACCGGGCCGTCGAGCTCCGCCGCAAAGCGTTCGGCGCCGAGCATCCGCTCACCATCAAGGCCGAGCACCTCCGCGCGCAGCTCTCTTCATTCCGCGGCGAAGCGACGGACACCGAGCCGGGCCTGCGTGCTCTGCTGGACCGCGCCAGGGCGTCTCGCGGTGAAGACGACGAGGTCACCATCGCCATCCAGGCGCTCCTCTGCCGATCGCTGCGCTATACCAGGCCCGACCAGGCGCTCACGCTCGCCCGTGACGTGCTCGACCGCCGCACGCGGGTGCTCGGGCCAGCCCACCAGGACACCGTCGACGGCCGCGCGGAGCTGGCCCGGGCCCTGGGCGTGCAAGGGGCGCTCGGAGACCGGCGCAGTCTCGATGAAGCCGTCGGCTTGATGGAGGAGGTCCTCCGCTGGCGCGAGCGCGAGCACGGTCACGATCATCACTTCACGCTCGTCACCCGCTCGGACCTCGCCGCGCTCTACATGAAGCGCGGCGAGGTCGACCGCGCTGAGCCTCTTCTGCGCGGGGTCATGCAGACGCGCATGGAGACGCTCGGCCCGACCCACCCGAACACCCTTGCCCCCGCGCAGATGCTGGCCTCCCTTCTCGCCGAGCAGCGAGGCGACCCGCAGGCCGCCGCCGAACTGCTCGAGCCCTGCGTCGTCGCCTTGCTCGCGGCAGACCGGTCGCAGAGCAGCAACGGCGTGATCGCCTGCCGTCTCTACGCCGACTACCTGCAGCGCACGGGCCGCCCCGAGCAGGCCGTCGATGTCGCGCGCCGGACGCTCCCCGCCGCCAAACGCCTGCTGCGCCCGGGGCATGACGAGCTGAAACGGCTCGACGCACTCAGCGCCGGTAGTTCTCCTGAACCGTGAGCGCTGCCCCTGCCTGAAACGAAAAAACCCCCCGCGGAACATCCGCCGGGGGTGTCTGACAGGTTCAGACGGGTAACTCTACACGGCCGTTTACGCCGCCATCTTCACGCTGGAGATGCCGGCCTGCCCGGGCGAACCGATCGTGCCGAAACGCACCTGCACCTGCACCGACGGCCCGGTGGTGCTGCCGCGCGTGGCGGTGATGAGGTACGCGACGGAGTCGACGCCCTGCGGGAGCGTCGAGTCGGTGAACGTGCGCGCCTCGGGGCCGCTGCTGCCGGCGGTGCCGATGAACGCGAACTCGCTCTGGCCCGCCAGCTTGCGGCGGAGGATGTACGAGACGTTCGAGCTTCCGCCGGGGTTGTTCCCCTTCCACTTGAGGACGGTCGCGCCGGTGTTGATGTCGATGCCGACCGTCACCTCCGACACCGCGCCCGGGGGAGCGACGGGCGTCGGCACGGCGGGCGGGCTGATCTCGGCGGCGGTGTAGACCGCGGCCGGGTTGGTGCTGGCGTTGGCGAACGCGTCGATGATGCGCAGGTCGAGCTGGAGCTGCGTCATCGCCGCGCGGAGCGCCTCGGTCTGCGCGACGGTCGCGTTCTTGCTGAGCTGCCGCTGCTTGTTGGCCTCGTCGAAAGCGATCTGGAGCGCCTTGGCCGCGTTGTCCACCGCCGTGGCCTGCGCCACCGACAGCCCCACGGCCGCGGGCGTCGCCTTCCACACCGTTGCGCGGGCCAGAACCCACGGAACAAACTCGCTGATCTTCGTCGGGTACCTCATGCTGCAATCCTCCGAACCAATCGATTCTTCAAGCAATGGTCCGTGTGGTCCGCAACACGCGGCACGGCGTGCTCGGTCTCGGCCTTCTGACGCACACCCCTGATGCGCGCCGACCTTCCATCGTGTTCGCGGACCTTCCATCCGCGCCAGGTTCACACCGGCGGCGCGTCGGCGAGCAAATCGGCGATGGGGATCCGCCAGCGGTGAGGAGCGCCACGCCGCGTGAGCAGGTACGGCTCCTTGTGACGGGAAGCCGTTTCTCGTGACGGGATGGGGTGTTCCGTGAGCAGAAACAACTTCTCGTGACGGCGGGTCGTTTCTCGTGGCGGCGGATTCCTTCTCGTCACGGACATGAGTTTCTTGTGAGGGAATTTTATTTCACGCGACGGCGGCTGGCATCCTCTGACGGCGCAGGGTTCTTGATGACGCCGAAGCACTTCCCGTGAGCCGGTGCCTCTTGCCTCTTTTTATCACGGGAAGCGCCTCCGCGTTGGAGGCGGCGCTCGCCGAGCCGACCGGCCACCCCGGCCCGCTCGACTACGTCGCGCGCCGGCTTGTATCCGCCCATGTGGCTAAGCTCGGTGCGCACCTCCGCAGGTGCACCCATGGGAACGGACAACCACCCTTCGATCCCTCTCTCCGGCAAGGTGCACGTCGCTCCCCACCCGTGGGCGGTCCATCCGCGTTCTGGCGGGGTCTTCCGCTGTACGACGCATGAGCCGAGGAACGAGCCTCATCCCACCACCGGCGACTTGCGCCTGGCCGTCACCATCAATCAGGACGCCCGCACGCTCACCACCGACGACAACATCGGTCGCGGGCACATCGTTGCCTCGTTCTTTGACGGCCTGTGCTGGGGTCGCTTCGACCTCGCTTCCCTCACCCGCAACACCGCCTTCGACGGCCGGAAGCAGCTCAACGGGGTCCTGAGGTGGATCGGCAAGACCGCTCAAGAGGCGGAGGGCCGACCGTGCACCTGCAAGGTGCCGGACGGGACCACTTTCCCGCGCTGGTCGCTTCTCCCGGCGGTCACGGTACCGCAGCGCGCGAAATCGCCCGAGGCAGAGGCCTGATGACGGGCCGCGTGCAGCGCGAAGCCCGCCACACGCCCACGACGATACTGAACACTGCAATTCAATAGGCCGTTCGCCCAGCATCCTTTGGAGTGAAGGACGGTGGCCCCGTCGCCTCACAGGTGGACGTCCTTGAAAGGTTCTTCCGCACGGGCCTCCGCTGCGAACCGCGGTGGCCGGACCCCCTGCATTCGGGGGGGCGTCGAACGCCAGTTGGAGAGAACCCAAAGTCATTTGGTTTTGCTGTCACTCCGCGCCGCCGGGCATCGCTCCTCAGTGTGAAGCCGGACCGCGCGCAGACGTTCCGCGGGCGGGCCGGTAGCACCCCGATTTGAGGAGTTCACACGTGCTTGGAAATCTCCGTTCAATGTTCTTTGGCGGGAATTCGGCCCAGCGACCCACCGCCGCTCTCGCGCTGCGGGCGACCGCAGTGCTCGCGGCGGCGTCGGCCGTCGCGCCCGCGCATGCGCAGAATCCGTACGTCGAGGTCGATCTCGACAGCTTCTGGGACTGCGCCGGCGTCGCCGTGCTCAGCAGCCTCTACCTGTGCATCCCGGCCGGGGGCGACCGAGCCCACGGCCCGTACTTCCTGCAGGTAAAGGAACCGCAATCTTCCCCGGCCAAGTGCTGCGAGACCGCGCCCTACACCATCGGCACCGAGGTTAAGTTCGAGGTCACAGGAAGCATCGACCTGACCATCTGCGGGACCACGAAGGTCGGGTCTCCGTCAGCAAGACCGAGTCACTGACAACCACCACAACCTACCCGGCGTTCCCGTGCGGCTGCATGGTGCTGGTGATGCAGCAGAACTACTGCGTCTACGTCGCCGAGCACCGCGTCAACTACTGCCAACCGATCCTCGGGCCGATGGCGGGCACGCGGCGGTGGTGGAAGCACTTTCTGATCCCTGCCGGCGCGCCGACGCTCGCTCCCAACTACTACGCAAGCCCGGAGCAATGTAACTGCGCCACGAACACTACGTATCCCAACCCCAATCCCTCGGCTACTCAGCCCGCGCCCACCCTCGCGCCCCTCCCCTCCCGGACGCAGCGACCGTGGAACCCGGGCACGGACGGGACGCCGCCCAACCCTGACGGCACGTGGCCGACGCAGGGCCCGCCTATGCCCGGTCCGGCCGCGGTCGAATTCCGCCTCGACCTCGGCGACGACTTCAAGGGACGGAAGCTCACGTCCGCGCTCGACCTGAACCTGTACGAGTGCAGGATCATCGCCGGTGCGTTGTACGACGAGCTTCGCCAGCCCGGTCCGCACGCCGGATCGGATACCCCGACGACCATCCGCGTCACCCCTGACATCAGGCTCACCGGCACCCTCGGCTCGATCATCAAGCAGTTGAGGCAGTTCGCCAGCGACCGCGTGCACTCCAAGGCGTACGGCGACTTCGACGGCGACGGTGAGCGGCACGCCGCGGACTTCACTATTCTTCAGGACATGGTCATGACCCCGCCGACAGAGGAGTCCGACCGCCGGAAGTACGACCTCGACGGCGACGATCAGTTGACCTCTAACGATCTGGTCTGGTGGACCGAAATCAACGCCCTCTAAGGCTATGAAACGCGCCCCCCTACTCGCTCTGATCGCCGCGACCGGCACGGCATGGGCCGGGCTGGCCTATGGCGTCATCTGCCTCACCGAGAGAGACGGCGGAAGTGAGACGAGCAGCCGGGGGTTCCTTGTCGACAGCGCCGGAAGGTACCACCTCAACCCCGCCCAGGGGATGGACCTCTACGCAATCTCGCGCAGTACGGAGCACCACGGCCGTACTGCGCATTTTCTCTGGTGGCCGCTGTACAACCACTACTGGGGCACTTGGGAGTGGAAGTGGGCGGAAACCGGGGCGGGGGCGGGACGGACCGATCTCCCCGCTCCCACGCGCGATGGCTTCACGGGCGCGGCGGCATCGCTTGACCGGATCTCGCGCATGCCCGGCGTTGACTACCTGCGCATCGCGGTCCCCGGTGGGCCGTTCAGCCAGCGCGTCTTCCACACGCCCGGCGTGGTTGCGCTGCTTGCGTGCTGCTACCTCCTCGCCGGGCCGCTCACGGTTTGGGTGGCGACCGGAGCCAAGCGGCCGCGCATCGTCAGCAGAGCGGAGCGTCGCGCCGCGGCGGGCCTGTGCCCGGCGTGCGGCTACCGGCTGGGTGTCGCGGGTGCCCGGCGGTGCCCCGAGTGCGGAACGCCGGTTTGATCTATGCTGCCTCACGTGGGGGCACCTGTGCGTCCCACTACCAGAGCCGTCCGCGCCCCCACGTTATCAAGAAAGGGAATCCTGTATGGAAGAGTTCAGCGTGAACGCCCGGACCGACGCAGAGCGCATGTTCCCCTCGTTCGCCGACGGCGTCTCCATGCAGGGCCCGCTCGCAACGGTGGTAAAGGGGATTATCACCTACGCCGACGGTATGGTAAACGGCAAGGACTACGGCGACTTCAACGAGGACGGCCAGCGGGACTCGGCCGACTTCATCATCCTGTCAGACGCCGTCATGGATCCGCCCGGCTCGAACGTCCGCCTGTTCCACCGCCTCGACATGAACGCCGACGGCGCTGTGGATCAGCAGGACGCGGCGCTCTGGTCTAGTCTTCAGTCCTGATGGGCCCCCAGACCGCAAAAGTGGCCCGACGCCGCGGCCGCCTGTGGGCGGCCGCGGCTGTCGGCTTCCTGCTCGCCGCTGCGGCGGCCGCGGCTCTCATCACGCCGTGGAAGCCGTCGGTGAGCGGTGGAGGCCTTGTCTATACGCTCGCGTGGATCGACTCTACGGGCGCGTTGCGGGAGGGCCCAATCCCGGCCGGCGAGACAGCACGGGCCATCGACGTAGATGTCACCCTTTCTGCTGCGCTCCGCGGCGAAAACGCTGTGTGGCGGAAGATCGCTGTCGAGCTGCGCGCGGGCTCGAAGCCGATTCCGGGGCCGCTGGTTCCCGGTGCTGCGAGCATTGCGCGCGAGTATGACTTCCGGACGAGCATACGGGTGCCGATCGCCCCGCACGACATCCCGTGGGAGCAAGTAATGGCGGGGCAGCCTTACTCGTGGATTGAGCCGGGCTGGCCTGAGGTACGGCGAATCGCCGCAATCTCCGCCACCGTCGGCTTGGCGGCGGGCGCGGCGGCGTTCGGCCTCGCGGCCCTTGTGCAGTCGCGACTGCGGCGGACTGGCCGTTGCGCCCGGTGCGGGTACGAATTGGCGGGGCTACCAGAGGGCACGGCTTGCCCGGAGTGCGGATTAACGGCGCTTTGACCTCGACGTGAACGAGAACGACCTGACCAAGTGGATCGAACTCGTGGTGCCATGACTAACCCGCTGCCTGAATCAGGTCGTTTGACTCCGCCGCCGACCAGAAACGGCCGGCGGCGGGTTTGGCTGGGGCGGTTCGCCGCGCTCCTGCTGGCCTCTGTCGGCGCGACGTTGTGTCTCATCGCCGTGCCGGCATTGAAGGCGCCGCCGATCATCGACCGGTACCCGCTCGAAGTCATGGCTGACGGGGAATTGACCTACGCCGTTGTCAACCCAACGGCGACGGTCACGATTGACTGGAAGTACCGCGAGGCGGCTCTGCTTGGGCTCCCGGTTGCGACGTTGATTGAATCGAAAGCCTCCTGGTATCCCGAGCGACCAAACGGGCAGGCGGTGATGCGCTTCGCTACGGGGTTGCTTCGCTCGCAGCCGTCCGATACGCGAGCTATATGGGGGCGCGGGCACTTCGTGCAACGGTTTACGGCCGATCAGGACACGCCGTACCGGGCGTTCCGGCTGGAGCGCGGTTGGTGGCTGGCTGCCGTGCTTCCCATGATGCTGGCGGGCGGCGCGACGGTCGCCTGCTGGGTAGCAGGTCGTCGCCGCGCGAACCGCCGCATCGCTGCGGGGCTTTGCTCGTCTTGTGGCTACGGTGTCGGTTCGGCGGGCCGATGTCCAGAGTGCGGGGCCTAACCCTGCATGGGTCCGGGCGAGAGCGAGGTCCAAACGGCTGAGCAGGACGTGCCCCGACCCTATTAAGAAAGCTGCCTTCCCTTTCGACCATCCGCGCTCGCTCGCCCCGCTTTTGCCCGCCGTGGGCGGTGCGTCGTTAACCCGCTGGAGATTACCACGCTCTCAACTCGCCCGTCAGCGGCTCAACGAGGTCCTTCATCGTCACCAGCCCGATCGGCCGCCCTCCCTCCACGACCACCGCCATCCGCTCCCCCTCGCTCATCAGCCGCTTCATCGCGTCGCGCACCGGCACGCTCGCCGCCAGCCGTACCGCCGGCTTCATCAGCTGCTCAACCGGTTTCCCTCCGCTCCCTTCAAGCCCCGACAGGCAGATGTCGACGTGCTCGATGACGCCGATCAGCCGTGATCCGTCGGCCACCGGGAAGCGGCTGTACGGATGCTTCTGGATGTACGCGAGCACCGCCTCGCGCGTCCACGAGCGCTGGATCACGTGGCAGCGGCTCCATGGGATCATCTCGTCCGAAACATCGTTCTCGCGCAGCCCGAAGGCGCGGTCGACCAGCGTGAGCTGCGCCTCGCTCATAACCCCGTGATTGGCGCCTTCCTTCAGGAGAGCGTGGATGTGCGCGCGCGTCTGCTCGATCTCCCCCTCCACCGACTCTCCGCTCCCGACCGACCCCGGGCGTTTGACCAGAACCCGCGCCAGCCCGTGCGAGAGCCACATCACCGCGGGAAGCACGCCGGTGTAGAGCAGCAGCAGCCGCCAGCCGCGCACCACCCACGCCGCGCTGTACATCAGCCGGTCCGCATCGGCACGGAAGAGCTCCTTCGGCAGCATGTCGGCCACGAAGAACATCACCGGCGTGACGACAACCAGGTTCACAAGCAGCAGCGCCCACTGCCCCATCGCCCACCCCCCCCGGTCGGTGAGCAGCGCCGTGAGTCCGTAGCTCCCCACTGCGCCGGCAACGTTGTAGCCGATCAGCAGCGCCGGCAGCACCTGCGGAAGCAGCGCTACCTCTCCCGCCAGCAGGCGGGCCGCGAGGTCGGGCTTTTCCTTCCTCGACGAACGCACGCGCAGCCGTACGCGGTTCACCGTGTACAGCCCGATTTCAAGGCCCGCAAACAGCGACTGCCCCAACGTCCCGACGATCACCGCGCACACCATCGCCCACCACAAACCGGGCCGCAACGGCGGTTCATTCACCAGCTGCGCGGCCGTTGAAGCCGACAGCAGGTTCACCAGCGCCAATGTTCCCAGCCGCGAGCCGACCTTCACGGCGCACCCTTCGCTTCCTCGCCGCCCGCCGCCCCTGGCTCGCCCCCAGCGGCACGCGCTTGGCTAGCGGCCACGCCCTCCACCCCGCGCCCGCTCTTGCCCTCCAGGCTCACCGCCGCCGCCCCCACCACGCGCCCGTGCATCGCAAGCACCTCCAGCCGCAGATTGCCGATCGTAACGACGTCCCCCACGCGCGGCACGCGTCCCAGTTTCGCAAAGATCAAACCGCCCACCGTGGAAACCCGCGCTTCCAGCGTCCCTCCAGAGAGCCCGAACATCGACGCCCAGTCGCGCACGCTCAGTCGCCCCGGCACGCTCCAGCGGCCGTCGGACAGGTGCGACACCTGCGCCTCAATCTCCAGCTCCTCGTCGCTGGTCAGCTCGGCGATCAGCCGTTGAACGATGTTCTCCGTCGTCACGATTCCCACGACCGCGCCGTGCTCGTCAACGACCAGGCCGAGCTTTACCCCGGCGCTGCTGAACTGCTCCAGCAGCTTGTCCAGGCTGGCGCTCGCCGGCACGTAGCGCACCGGATCGAGCGCGTCGGTGACGCGCCACTCCCGCTCCCGGCCCGTCGTCGCCGCGCCCGCGAGGTACCGCTTCACATCGAGCAACCCCACAACGCCCTGGTCGATGTCCTCGCCGGCCTTGACCACCGGCAGCCGAGTCACGCGTTTGCTGCGCACCAGCGCCACGATCTCGGCGTGCGTCGTCCGCTCGTCGACCCACTGCATGTCCACGCGGTGCGTCATCACGTCCTTGACGCGCAACCCGCTCAGGCGGATC
>DASPMT010000181.1:0-9266 GCA_035626935.1 Phycisphaerales bacterium
TGCACGGCTCGATCCTCGACGATTCGGCGATGGCCGAGGCTGCGGCGGGCGCCAAGTACGTCCTGCACCTAGCGGCGGTGGGGAGCGTGCCGCTTTCGATCGCCAACCCCGAGCGATCGTGGAACGTCAACGCCGCCGGGACCATGCGGGTGCTGCAGGCGGCCCGGTCAGCCGGCGTAGAACGCGTGGTCTACTCGGCGAGCTCCTCGGCCTACGGCGACGCCCCCTGCCAGATGCCGGGCGCAGTGGCCGCGCCCCGGAAAGAGACCGAGGCCCCCCAGCCGCTGAGCCCGTACGCCGCCGCGAAGCTCGCGGGCGAGCACGCGATCCGGGCGTGGAGCAAGAGTTACGGCCTCAGCGCGGTGAGCCTGCGCTACTTCAACATCTTCGGGCCTCGCCAGCCGGCCGACAGCGCGTACGCGGCGGTGATCGCCAGCTTTGCGCGCCGCCTTGTGGCGGGCGAGTCGCCCATCATCTATGGCGACGGCACCCAGTCGCGCGACTTCACGCCGGTCGCGAGCGTGGTGGCGGCCAACCTGCTGGCGGCCACGTCGAGCAAGGACCTGTGCGGCCAGGTGGTCAACATCGGCACGGGCGTCCGCACCGACCTGCTGACGCTCGCCCGCGTGATGGCCGAGCGCGCCGGCAACCGGGGAGGGGGAAGCCCGCTCCCGACGCCGGTCTTCCGCCCGGCGCGTCAGGGTGAGGTGCTGCACAGCCAGGCCGACATCAGCGCCGCCCGCAAGCTCCTGGATTACCAGCCGGTCGGCACGCTCGACGAATCGATCGGTGAAACGATCGCCTGGTACCGGCACCAGGCGGAGATCAGCGGCGAGCTGGGCGGCGGCCACGGTGGCGGGGGCGGGGGGCGGACCCGTTGAGGCACCTGCTGCTGACGCTCGCCGCGGTGTGGGAGCTCATGCGCCTGGGCTTCGTCACCCGGTTCAGGTTCGACAGCCCGTACTGGCGCTGGCGCAACCACACGGCGTTCGGCCGCGGGATGCCCGCCGGCGGCACGCTGGGCGCCGTCAGGGCCGTGCTCCACTACGGCAAGTGGGTGCACCAGCAGCGCATGTCCCGGCCCTGACCGACTTAGAATCGGATATGCAGCTGCCTAAGCCGGTGACGGTGGACAAGGTGATGGCCGAGCAGCGGGCCGCGTCCTTCACCCGGCGTTCGATCAAGAACGAGGCGAAGCGATCGGGCCTGCGGCTGGCGATGTCGATGGTGGACCTGACGACGCTGGAGGGGAAGGACACGCCGGAGAAGGTGCGGAGCCTCTGCCGCAAGGCCGTCGACCCCGCGGACGGGTCGATGCGCGGCGCCGAGCCCCTGCCGAAAGTCGCGGCGGTCTGTGTCTACCCGCAGTTGGTCGCGGCCGCGAAAAAGGAGCTCACGAAACTCGGCGCAGCGGGCGAAGTGAAGATCGCGGCCGTGGCAACCGGCTTCCCAAGCGGTCAGTACCCGCTGAAGGTCCGGCTCGAAGACACGCGGCGCGCCGTCGACGCCGGAGCCGACGAGATCGACATGGTGATCTCGCGCGGCGCGTTCCTCGCGGGCGAGCACGCGCAGATCTACGACGAGGTGTGCGCCACGGTCGAGGCGTGCGGCTTCCGCAAGGGCGTCACAAAGAAGGACGAGGGCTTCGCTCACCTCAAGGTGATCCTGGAGACCGGCGAGCTTGAGACGCTCGACAACGCCCGCCGTGCCAGCGACATCGCCATCGCCGCGATGCACGACTGCGGTCTCACAAAGTTCCGCGGCGCGGGCTTCATCAAGACCAGCACCGGCAAAGTCGAGCCCGCGGCCACGATGCCCGTGACCTTGGTCATGCTCGAGGCGATCCGGGACCACTGGCTGAAGACGGCGAAGAAGGACGGGACCGGGGGTGAGCTGGTGGGCATGAAGCCCGCGGGCGGTATCCGCGCGGCAAAGAGCGCCCTTCACTACCTGGTGATGGTGAAGGAGACGCTGGGCGAGATCGAAGACGGAACCTACCTGTCGCCCTCGCTCTTCCGCTTTGGCGCAAGCGCACTGGTCAACGACCTGGTGCGGCAGATCCTCTGGCTCGACAAGGGCCGGTACGCGGCACGGTACGACTTCGCCGAGGCGTAAGCGGCCCATCGGGACTGAACCGATCAACGGGCCGCCTGGTCAAAGGCCGGACGATGAAGACACGTCCGATGATCGCCGCTGCCGCCTGCCTCCTCGCGGGGCTGCTGACCCAGACGCTTGTCGCCTGGACCCTCTTCATTCGCAGCGATTACACCGGCGGAACGGGCGTGCTCAACGATCCTCCGCTCAAGGCGGGTGAGCGCACGACGACCGGTTTCGTCGTACCCGCCGATTGGAGCAGCCGCACGCGCGTCGAGTGGTGGGGGATGGGCAAAACGCGAGAGACTGTTTCCGAGTGCGTGTGGATGGCCTCGGCCCTTGGCATGACCTCCGACGGAGGCCGCCAGGCGACGTACAACGGCTTCAGCGCCGGGTGGCCGCTGCGGAGCTTTCACGGCTGCGACTATCTCTCGCCCGGCGTGGTCACGCAGACGCCGTCCCCACTGGCGGACATCCCGGAGTGGGTCAAGCCCGGCGGTTTCAAGGTGCCTGTCGGACCGCGCTGGTGGGGGCTCCTCGGCAACACCCTTTTCTATGCCACGCCGTTCGCCGCGGTTTGGAGCGTGGTGTATTTCCGGCGTGAGGCCCGCCGGCGAGCGGGGCACTGCCTCCGCTGCGGCTACAACGCCGCAGGCCTGGAGAAATGTCCCGAGTGTGGCGTGCCTCGGGCACTCCGGAAAGGGGCCGGATGAAGAAGCGGCTGATGATCGTGCTGCTCGGCGGCGCCCTGTGCGTTGCCTTGACCGTCGCTCTCCCTGTCGTCATAGCCCCGCTGCTCCCCAAGCCCGTGGGGGAGTCGAGTTCGGGCGTGCGCCTGCCGCAGTCGCCCGCGGACTACCCGGACCCCAACATCACCTGGACGTACCGCTGGCCCGGCATGACGCTCGAGTCGTCCATCCGCGGTATCGGCGTGTACGACTCCTGGCACGTCTCGCGTCTGCGCGCGGGATGGCCGTTGCCGATGCTCGAGGGCGGCGAATACTGCGAGATTCACAGCCAGCGCGGCGAGCCGGTCTCCGCCGCGCTGCACCCTGTCTCCCTCAAGACGTGGTGGTCGAACGATCTGAAAAAACGCTGGCAATTGCCGACTGCGCCGGTATGGGGTGGATGGGGGTTGGCGGCGAACTGGGCGGTGTGGAGCGCAGGGGTCGGACTCCTCTACCTGCCCGGCGCCGTAAAGCGGGAGCTGCGGCGGCGACGCAGGCAGTGCCTCCGGTGCGGGTATCAACTTGCAGGGGCAAACCGCTGCGCTGAATGCGGTGACCTGAGTTCTCGGTAGACTTGCCTCGTGCTCACCAAGGGGTGGATCGCCGGTGTGCTTGTAGCGGGAGCGGTAATGGGCCTGCTTGTCCCTGCGTTTGCCTGCTTGGCGTTGCCGTCGCTGCGCACAAAGGGTCTGTGCACGACGACCGAGATGCCGTGGGGCTTCGTACCGCGGCACCCGCCGCGCGAGGAATTTGAGCAGGGAATGCTCGCTGGAACGACGAGGGTTCGCTTCTTGGCGCAAGGCTTTTCGAGTCGCGCGGCGGAGCGCTCTGCTACTTGGTGGAGGTCGACGAGGTCACCGTTGGTTGGCCGTTCGTCGCGGCCGAGGGGTGGCGGGTCAGCCGGGTTCAAGTCAGCGGCATTCTCGACGATGTTGTGACCCGGTATCTCGAGCAGCTTGAGGTGAACGAATTCCACATGCTCGGGTCCGACGGCCTGGCTCCCAGGTCGTCTTCTGGTGGGGCGCACTGGGCGATTGGCTGGTCTGGAGCGTCGTGTGCGGCATCGTCCCGTGGGTGCCCGCGTTTTTGAGGAGGGTTTGGCGAGCGCGGCACGGCCGCTGTGCCTCCTGCGGCTACGTACTCGCCGGTCTAGAGCGGTGCTCTGGGTGCGGCAGGGCGTCGGCTTAGAATCGGTCATGCCCAAGGCCAAGACGGTCAAGCGCAAAACAGAGAATGCAGCTCGCGTGTCTCTGAACGGTCACGCGTCGAGCAACGGTCAGGCAAAGCCGATGAAGCCGGCCGCCAAGGGCGGCTGGGATTATGCGCCCGCACCCGAGACGGTGAAGGTACCCATCGCAGAGCGCTACGGGCACTTCATCGATGGCAGGTTCACCGCCGGCGGCGACCATTTCGAGACGATCAACCCTGCGAACGAAAAAGTGCTCTGCCGCATTTCCCGCGGCACCGCGGAGAACGTCGACGAGGCCATCCGGGCAGCAGCCGGAGCGCAGGAGAAATGGGCGTCGCTACCGGGGGCCGAGCGCGGCAAGTACCTCTACCGCATCGCCCGCCGTATCCAGGAGCGGGCGCGCGAGCTGGCGATCCTCGAGACGATCGACGGCGGCAAGCCCATCAAGGAGAGCCGCGACGTCGACGTGCCGCTCGCGGCGCAGCACTTCTTCTATCACGCCGGCTGGGCCGACAAGCTTGAGTACGCGTTCGCCGGTCGCAAACCGAAGCCGGTAGGCGTGTGCGGCCAGATCATCCCTTGGAACTTCCCGCTCCTGATGGCGGCGTGGAAACTCGCGCCCGCGCTGGCGTGCGGCAACACGTGCGTGCTCAAGCCCGCCGAGACGACCAGCCTCACCGCGCTGCGTTTGGCGGAGATCTTCCAAGAGGTCGAGCTGCCCCCCGGCGTGGTGAACATCGTTACAGGCGCAGGCGAGACCGGCGCCGCGATCGTCAACCACCCGGGCGTCCACAAGATCGCCTTCACCGGCAGCACCGAGGTCGGCAAGCGCATCGCGACCGCCGTCGCCGGCACCGAGAAGAAGCTGACGCTCGAGCTCGGCGGCAAGAGCGCCAACATTATCTTCGACGACGCGAGCATCGACCAGGCGGTGGAGGGGATCGTCGAGGGGATCTACTTCAACCAGGGGCACGTCTGCTGCGCAGGCTCGCGCCTGCTGGTGCAGGAGGGTGCGGCCGACGAGGTCGTCAAGAAGCTCCGCTACCGGCTCAACGCCCTGCGCGTGGGCGACCCGATGGACAAGAACACCGACGTCGGCGCCATCAACAGCCGCGAGCAGCTCGCCAGGATCAGCGGCTACCTGGAAGTTGGGGCCCGCGACGGCGCGACCCTCTACCAGTGCGGGCGGGGCGAGCTTCCGTCGCGCGGCTTCTTCTGCCGTCCGAGTTTCTTTACGGGCGTGCAGCCCAGCCACGTGATCGCCCGCGAGGAGATCTTCGGCCCCGTGCTGGCGGTGATGACCTTCCGCACCCCCGAAGAAGCGATCCTGCGGGCCAACAACTCTCCCTACGGGCTGGCCGCGGGTGTATGGACCGAAAAGGGGAGCAAGATCCTCGAGGTCGCGCGGAAGCTGGAGGCGGGTGTGGTCTGGTGCAACACCTACAACAAGTTCGACGCGGCGAGCCCCTTCGGCGGGTATAAGGAGAGCGGCTTCGGGCGCGAGGGCGGTGTGCACGGGCTCCGCGCGTATGTCGAACTCGAGTAGCACAGCACGAGCGCGATGAGACGCAACCCGCTCCAGATCGAGGCCGGCGACCGGTTCGTCCGCCTCACGTGGCGGACGTTCGAGGGGCAGCTCGAATCGAAGCTGCTCATCACGCTTATCGTCGGTGCGCCGTGTATCACGTGTCTGGTGCTGATCGCCACGCGGCTTGCCCCGGTTGAAGCGTTCATGTGCTTCGGAGCCGTCGCGCTGGTGGGGTTGCTGATCTGGTTTCTCGTCGCAGGCGCGACCGAACTGCTGCTCGATGAGCGGGGGCTTACGCGCACGATCCTCGGGCCTTTGGGGATGACGGCGCGCACTGTAACAGCGGCCCTTTGCTGGTCCGCGTCGTCCCGTTGTGCGGCACAGGCGACCGTCACGGTGCGGTGCTTCAAGTCATGGCCGTCTTCGTCGGGGGCGATGGGAAGCCGATGGAAATCACCATTCTCAGTGCGCCGGACGCGGCGGTGCTCTCCGAAGTCGTCGCGCGTTCGCGCGTGCCGCACGTGACCGTGGAGCAAGAGTTTGCGATCGAGGACTTGCGACCGGATTGCCGCCAATGCGGCTATGACCTTGTGGGCTCGAGCGGGACGCACTGCCCAGAATGCGGCCAGCCCTTGACCGCCGGTCATCAGCGGCATCTGGCGAGCCTGCACGAGCGAAGGCAGGGCCGGGCGTAAGCTCGTTGAACCGTTCGTTCCCTTCGTCAGTCAAACACACAAGGAGCAGCTATGAACCTTAAAGCCGTCGCCGCCGTGGCGCTGATCGGAGCCTCGTTGATCGGAACTCCCGGCGGCACGCCCGCGTTCGCCCAGCAGCCAGCCGCTGCGCAACGCGAGACCGGCACCGTCTCCGCCACCGCCACCGCTCGCGTGATGCGAGCTCCCGACTACCTCGACGTCCACCTCGGCGTCGAGACCATCTCCGACACCGCGCAGGACGCTCAGGCCAAGTGCACCGCGACGATGGAAGCGACTCTGGCCGCACTCCAGAAGCTCGGTCTTGAGAAGTACGAGCCCCAGACCGGCACCGTCACTCTCGCGCCGCGCTACACCGAGCAGTACCGCAGCCTTGAGGAACGCAAGATCATCGGCTACACCGCGACCAACACCGTGCGCGTGCGCACCACCGATCTGAAGGCGACCGCCCGCGTTATCGACGCGGCGCTCAAGGCGGGCGCCAACCGCGTTGACGGCA
The DNA here is from genome assembly GCA_035626935.1 of Phycisphaerales bacterium. Lineage (GTDB taxonomy): Bacteria > Planctomycetota > Phycisphaerae > Phycisphaerales > UBA1924 > JAJTGZ01. Next base: position 6,752 of record DASPMT010000181.1, read on the forward strand.
TCTCCTTCGGCATCAGGGAGTACCTCGCCGCCCGTGAGGAGGCGCTGGCGATGGCCGCCAAGGCCGCCAAGCGCAAGGCCGAGGTCCTCGCCGGCGCGCTCGACCTGGCGCTCGGCCGTGTCGTCGCCCTCACCGAGAGCAGCCCCCGCTACTACGGCGGTGTGGCCAACCGCATGGCCCAGGTCCAGATGGAGAACGTCGCCACCGGGAGCACGCCCGGCGATGAATCGGTCGTGCCCGGCCAGATCGAGGTCGTTGTCGATGTTACCGTTAGCTTCGAGGTGGAGAAGAAGTAAACTGCCTGCGTGACCGAAGCGAAGGAGAACGGCGGCAAGACAGTCAGCATCACCACCGGCAACGGGGCGGTGATCCTGTCGTGCCCCGTTATCCGTGGACAGTTAGCGTTTAAAGTCCTGCTTCCTGCGATCCTTGTTTCGCCCTGTATCGCGTCGTTGGTCTTTTCCGTGGCCGGTGGCATGACTCCCGGTAAGGTGGTCGGCGTTGCGTGCATCGCCGGCGCCGTCGCCCTGGTCGGTTGGCTGTTCGTCGGCAGCCGGGAACGTCTGATCCTCGACGGGCACGGACTCGCCGTGGTCACAAAGACCGCGCTGGGTGTCGTGCACCGCCGCCGGAGGCCGCTCCCGATACTGGTTCAAGTCGAGCCGCTTTGGGAAGGCACTGCTGAGCCGCTGGCCCAAGGAGAGTGGACGGCCGCGTTTATCGGGCACGGCGGAGCCAGCTATGCGTCCGTCGTGCTCGACGGAGCCGGCGTAGAGGCGCTGCGCAGCGCGTTGGTCCAGGCATGTCTGCCGCGAGTCGCCATCATCGAGATCGATACCCGCGAGCACGTGCCATCAAGCGCGTGCGTCCGGTGCGGGTACGACCTCGCCGGAGTGCCGACGCCCCGCTGCCCGGAGTGCGGCACGGAGGCAACCGAGGCGGTGATGCGGGCGGCGCGCAGGGCTCATGCTGAGCGTCATGAGCGAGGCGTTCTGAAGGAATAGGGAATGCGGGTTCTACACTTGTCCATGACCAACGGCGCCCGTCTGGACGTGCTGAAGACATACAAGCTGTTCATCGGCGGCGCGTTCCCGCGCTCCGAGAGCGGACGCAGCGAGGTCATCAAAGGCGCCGACGGCGCCGTGCTCGGCCACTCCTGCAAGGCAAGCCGGAAGGACCTGCGCGACGCCGTCACCGCCGCCCGCGCGGGCCTCGCTAAATGGAAGGGCGCGACCGCGTACAACCGCGGCCAGGTCCTCTACCGCATGGCCGAGATGCTGCAGGGCAAGCGGGCAGAGTTCGTTGCCCTGCTCGAACAGGGGGACGCCCGTCTTGCACCGGCTCAAGAGGTCGACGCCGCCGTCGACCGCCTCGTCTACTTCGCCGGCTGGTGCGACAAGTACCAGCAGGTGCTCGGCGTGCAGAACGCCGTCGCGGGCCCCTACTGGAACCTCTCCACGCCTGAGCCGACCGGCGTGATCGGCGTCGTTTGCCCCGCCGATGCGCCGCTCCTCGGCGCGGTTACGCTGGTCGCACCGGTGATCTGCACGGGCAACACCACGGTGGCCATCTCCCCGGCGTTCGCGCCCGTTGTGAGCGTTCTGGGCGAGGTCTGCGCCACCAGCGACCTCCCCGCCGGCGTCGTCAACCTGCTCACGGGCTCGCACGACGAGCTCGCCCCGATCCTCGCCAAGCACCGCGACGTAGACGGCATCGTCGCCATCGCCGGCACAGTGTCGCCCGAGATCGCCAGAACGCTCCGCGAAGGCGCGGCCGACAACCTCAAGCGGGTCCATCTCTTCAAGCAGGGCACCCTGACCGACGCCGCGTGGCAGATCCCCGGTTTGCTCGAATCCACCGTCGAGATCAAGACGGTGTGGCACCCCGTGGGCGTTTGATGTGCCACACCTTCGCCGCGAAGTGGCAAGGTGTGGGGGAGGTGGGAGTGGACCAGGACCCGGACCAAACCCGCCAGAGCGAGCGGCACCACAAATCGCTTCGCCATTTCGAGAACGGTTCGGTCAGGTTCTTCACGTTCTCGTGCTTCGACCGTCTCCCGCTGTTGGGCACCGGGCGGCTGCGCACCGCCTTCTGCGATCACCTCGAACAGGTCAGGGCAACGCGTGGATTCGCGGTGTTAGCCTACTGCGTGATGCCCGAGCACGTTCACCTCGTGCTCGACCCGTGCACCGCGAGCAACACGGCCCCGAGCCTGCTCTTGCATCTGAAGCGTCCCTTTTCGAGCATGGTGCTTGACCGCTGGCGCAGTCAGAATGCGAAGGTGCTCGGGCGGGTCACTGACAAGAAAGGCAGGCCGCACTTCTGGCTTCGCAGCGGCGGCTTTGACCGCAATGTCAGAGTCGGCAAGCTCGGCGAGACCGTGGAGTATGTCAACCAGAACCCGGTTGGACGAGGGCTTTGCGTAGCAGCCGAAGACTGGGAATGGTCCTCGGCCCGGTACTATGGAACAGGTGAACCAGGGGCGGTGACGGTTACTCGCGCGGCGCTCGAGTAG
>DASPMT010000182.1:0-9183 GCA_035626935.1 Phycisphaerales bacterium
CCAACGAGCCCCTCATCGAACCGCGGTTTGCCAAGCCGAACACGATCACGGCTCACGGGTCCCTTGCAGGGCTGGGGCTGTCCATCCGTGACTTCCTCACCGACGGCTCGCTCGCGCGCATGTGCGACGAGTTCTCGCGCATGTCGGGCGTACCGGTCTGGCTGCGCGATCTCGAGGGCATGGTGATCGTTCCGAGCGATCACCCCGCGAACCCCGGCAGCGGAAAGGGGCAGCCGTGGCGGGTCGTTGATGGGACCACCGGCGCCGTCCGCGCTTACCAGATGGTCGGACGCGGCTACCAGCCCGACGTCGAGCTCTTTGTCGCCCCGATCCGCACCAGCGTCGGCGACATCGGTTCGATTGCGATGCCCGCCGCGTGGGAGCGCGACGACCCCGTGGCCCGCCGCGCTCTGGAGCGCGCCGTCACCATCCTCGCCGCCACGGGCGTCGAGCACGTGGAGGGGATGCTCATCCTCCGCGAACGCGTCGAGGCCCTTGACGCCCTCTTCCGCCTCTCCTCGCTGCTGGTGAAGGCCGACGATCCCGACAAGCTCGTCCAGGCGGCGCTCGACCTCGCCCTCGACGTCTTGCGCCTGGACGCGGGCACCATCAGCGTCATTGACGACGGAATGGGGGGGCCGATCGCCGGCAACCTGGGCGGCGACGCCGCCCTGGGCCTGAAGCACAAGGCCGTCCGCAACCTCTCGCCCGCATGGCTCGCGGAGAACGCGCCGCTCTCGACCGACGGGGAGCTGCGGGCGGCCGCGCTGCGCGGCGAGGTGGTCGCCGTCAGCGACCTGCAGCACGACCCGCGCATCAACGACCCGTCGCGCCCCGCCGCTGAAGGGCTCGTAAGCCTGCTCACCGCCGGCCTGGTGTTCGCCGGGCGCGCCTCTGGCCTCATCCGGCTCTACTCGCGCACCACGCGCGAGTTCACCCAGAGCGAGAAGAACCTCCTGCGCTCGATCGCCGACCACGCCGCCATGGCGCTCGCCCACTCGCGCCTGCGCCAGCTCCGTGAGCAGGACGCGCAGATGCGCAGGCAGCTCAAGCTCGCCGCGGACGTGCAGCAGCGCATGCTTCCCCGCACGCTCCCGTCGTTCGACCGGTTCGACCTGGCGGCGCGCTACGTCCCTTCGTACCAGCTCGGCGGCGACTTCTACGACGTGTTCGAGCGCGGCGGATGCCTCGCGCTGGCCGTCGGTGACGTCGTCGGCAAGGGCGTGCCGGCGGCGCTGATCATGTCCGCCGTCCGCGCTGGTTTTCGCGCTTTCTGCTCAGGCGGAGCGCCGCTGGACGCGGTGATGAGCCACCTCAACGGCGCGACGGCACGCGACACGCTCGAGAGCGAGTTTGTCACGCTCTGGGCGGCGACGATGGACCCGCGTGATCTGTCGGTTGCTTACTGCTCCGCGGGGCACGACCCTTCGCTGGTGTTTTCCACCGGGGCGGGCGGCGTGGAGGTCCGGGAGCTCACCACCGGCGGGATGGCGCTGGCGATCGACCCGGCCCAGACCTACGCCCTCGGCCGCCAGTCGCTCCAACCCGGCGACGTGCTCCTGGCCCACACCGACGGGCTCTCCGACGCCACCGACTTCGCCGGCAAGCGCTTCACCCACCAGCGGATCCGCGAGACAGTGATCCGCCTCCTGGCAGCCGAGCCGGCCGCGTCCGCGTCGCGGATCGTGGAGCACCTGATGTGGACCGTGCGCCAGTTCGCGGGCGTGCGGCTCTCGACCGACGACATCACGCTGGTTGTGGTGCGCGTGCGAAGCTGACGGATTCGGCGCCGCTGGCGTCTGTTCTCAGCCAACGCAACCCAGACGGTGCCGGGCCTGCCGATAAACTACGGGCCACCCGGAGACCCGCACGTGCCACCCGTGGACAGACTCGACGCGGCTTTCAATGCACTGGACTCGGAGGACTTCCAGCTCGCGCGAACACTCTTCGCTCAACTGGTCGCCAAGAACCCCGGAGACCCGCGCCCGAAGCTCGGGCTTGCCGACGCGCTCTTTCGCCTGGGGCAGCACGCGGCCTCCGCGTACCAGGCGGAACAGGCCCTGAAGCTGTGCAAGGGCAGCGAGGTCATGGTCGTGAAGGCGACCGATGCTCTGAGCCGCGCCGGCAGGCCCGAAGAAGGGATGCTGCACCTTGAGCAGGCGGCGAAGGACCACCCCGGCTGGTCGATCGTCAAAGCGATGCTCGGGGGCTACTACTGCGACCTGGACCGGCTCGACGACGCCGAGCGGATGTTCCGGGAGGCGCTGGCGATCGACCCGGACATGTTCGGCGCTCAGAGCGGCCTGGCTCGCACGCTTGCGCTGCAGGGGCGGTCGGGGGAGGCCGTTGCCATTTATCGCAAGCTCGTTTGGATCGTCCCGGACGACCAGCACATCCTCGAACAGCTCGCGTTCCAGTTGAACTCGGCCGACGCGAGCGCGGCGGAGGTCTATCAGGCGCACGTCAAGCTCGGGATGCACTACGCCAATTTCGCCGCCGACTTTCGCGCAGCACACCCCGCGACGGACGACCCTGAGCGCAGGCTTAACGTCGCGTTCGTCACTCACGACTTCAACGGCCATTCCGTTTCGTTCTTCCTCGAGAACATCCTGCGCCACGCGGACCGATCGTCGATGACCGTCTACGTCTATTTCACCAACGCGAACGCCGACGCCACCACCGAGCAGCTGGTGCCGCTTGTGGACCGGTATGTGCACGTGCCCAGCATCACGTCGCTCAACCTCGCCAAGCGCGTGCACGCGGACGGGATCGACGTGCTGATCGACCTCAACGGCTGGACGTCCGGTCACCGGCTGCACGCTTTCCAGCTGCGGCCCGCCCCGCTGCAGATGACTTACCTCGGCTACCCCAACACCACAGGTATCCCGAACATCGACTTCAGAATCGTGGACTCGATCACCGATCCGCCGGGCTCGGAGCGCCTCGCGACGGAACTGCTGCTGCGGATCGACCCGTGCTTCCTGTGCTACTCGCCTGCGACCGAACGGGCCCGGTTCTTCCCGCCGGACTGGCGTCCACCGGAGCGTGAGCCGCTTACGGGCACCCGGCCCATCATCTTCGGGTCCTTCAACAACGCCACCAAGATCACCGACACCGCGCTGGGCGTATGGGGGCGCGTCCTGCAGCGCGTCCCGGGCTCCAGGCTGCTTATCAAGGCCCGCGGCCTGCGGCAGGACGGCGCCCGACTGGCCATCAACGCGCGCCTGGCCCGCGCGGGCATCGATCCCGACCGCTTCCAGGCCGTCGGCCAGACGAACTTCATCGACCAGCACTTGGGAATGTACTCCTCGGTGGATGTAGCGCTCGACACCTTCCCCTACAACGGGACGACGACCACCTGCGAAGCGCTGCTGATGGGCACGCCGGTGGTCACCCTTACCGGTGACCGCCACGTTTCTCGCGTGGGCACAAGCCTGCTGACCGCCGTAGGGCTCGGGCACCTGGCAGCCGCGGACATCGATGGATACGTCGACCGCTGCGCGTCCTTGGCGAACGACCGCAACGGGCTGACACAGTTGCACGCGGAGCTGCCGGGCCGCTTCCGCGCCTCGCCCCTCTGCGACGGCCCGGCTTTCGGCCGGCGCTTCTCTGAGGCGGTGCGCCAGGCGTGGAGGGCCCGGTGTCGGCACGGCGTCGGCCTGCACGCGCTCAAGGACAAACGCTGACGGAGGCGGCCGCTCAAAAAGACAGCCCGCCCGGAGCGGTCCGGGCGGGCTGGGGTTTATGGATTCACACGCTGATCAGGTCGATCAGGCGCGGCGACGGCGGGACGCCGCCAGGGTGGCGATGCCGAGGAGGGCCGCCGACGCGGGAGCCGGAACAACGCCGCCGTTGTTCGCCCCGAGGATGTCGGCGCGGAAGGAGGCCGAGGCGCCGGCCGCAAGGTTGACGCGCCACTGCACGAACTGGGCGTAGTCACCGGGGGTCGCGTTACCGGCCGAGCCGAGGTCCGCCAGCGCGACGAAGTCGGGGCTGCCGTCGGTGAGCTGCGTGTTCAGAGCGCTGAACCCGCCGGCGCCCGACGCGTTGGCGCCGAAGCCGATCAGGGCCATCGCCCAGGGACCGCCCGCTGCGGCGTTGTCGCGCTGGATGAGCACACGGTCGTTACCGACGATCGACAGGGGATCGAAGGTGTCGCCGGCGGCGGTGCCGCCGATGTCGTGGTCGACGCTGTAGAAGATGTCGAGGTTGGCCAGGTCGGCACCCGTGGTGTTGGTCAGCGTGAGCGAGTTGATGACCTGGGCCATGCCGGCGCCCGAGTCCCACAGCGTGTAGCTGGCGACGGCGTTCAGGCCGGCGACACCGAAGGCGTTGGTGATGCTGTAGGTCACCGAGTTGGTCGTGGTGACGCGGGCAAAGTTCGCCATCACACCGCCCATGCCGAACTCACGGGTGCGGCCGGTGCCGAGACCGACGTACCAGTTGTGGTCGAACCCGCTGTCGACACCGGTGGTGGCGGGGCCGCCGGTGAGGCGGAAGTCGATCGAGACGCGGCCCGTGCTCGTATTGTTGGTGGGGAACGCGTTACCGGTGGCCGTCGTAGCGGCGGTGCCGAAGCGGAACACCGCGTCACCGTCGGTCAGCAGGTGGCCTTGGTTCTGCGCCATCGCAACAGTGGCCGTACCGGCAACAGCCGCAAGCAAAACGATCTTCTTCATCTGAATCTCCTCTTCTTCCGCCGGTCGAGAAACCGGCTATATCCCGCGATCGGACGAACGTCCAAGCGCAGTCCCCGAGCGGGGAATCCTCCAAGTTGTAGAGGCGAGCCTTCGCCTCTCTCTTCCTAGGGGCAGCCTGGTACACAGGTCTGCCGCCATCCACCGTTAAGTTACAGCAAGAATCCTGGCAGGCAAGCTGGTTCCACCTTTTTCTATTCTTTTTTTTAGGCGAACTCCTCAAGTGGAAACCTGGGCGAATCTCGGCCTCAAACAAAAACCGCCCGGGCAAGGCCCGGGCGGCTTGAAAACCCATTTTGCTCTGAACCGATTAGCGACGACGGCGGAAGGCGGCCAGGCCGCCGAGCCCGAGCATAGCGGCCGCGCCCGGGGTCGGGACGCAGTACGACGAGCCCGTCAACTCGATGGTGTAGGTGCCGGCGGTTCCGCCGGTGCCAGCCCAGCTCGCCACGGGGCCCGGATTCGTGGGACCAAAGACGCCAGTGAAGGTATTGGGGAACATGAAAGCGCCGGCGCCGTTCTGCGGGTCGACGTTGTACTGGGAGACGGCGATGTAGACCATTTCGCCGTTGGTGCGGCCGGAGTACAGGGCGTGGCCGGCGGGAAGGATCGACACCGGGAACGGCGCATCGTCGTTGAACGCGATGCCGTTGCCGGCGGCGTCAAACAGATAGACCTGCGTGTCGAGGGCGCCGCCGCCGCCAAGGCTGGTGACGCGGGCTGAGAAGGTCGCCCAGTCGTCGACATGGATGCAGAACATGTCGACATCCGTGCCGGAGCCGAACAGGCCGGTGATCCCGTTCAGGCCGCCGACACCGACGGTCGACTGCGAGGTGGCAACGAGATCGCCCGCATCGGGGATCTCAGCCCAAACCTGGGCGTTGGCGGCGCTACCAGCGGCAGCGAGAACGAGCACAGCAGCGATGTTCTTCATATCTATCTCCTCTTTCCTTCACCCAGTCCGAAGACTGAGACAACCCGCGTCAGGCTGGAAGCCAAACGCAGTTCCCCGATTGGGGAAACTCCAGAATGTAGAGGCAAGGGTGCCTCTCTCTTCCGCGGACAGGCCCCACACAAGGGCCCGCCACAATCCACCCCGAAGTTACGGCAAAGGCCGCCCCGATGCAAGCGCATCGGTCGTGGTTTTGCTCATTTCGATGAAAAAATGTTGAATCTGGCAAGCTGGGGTGTGGATTCCTACACGATGGCATGCCGGGGCCACAACTGTCGTCCGCTTTAGTTCGCCCAGCTTACGGCATTGCAGGCTGCTGACAGCGGTGCCAGCGTCGACGAACACCTCAGTCAGCGGCGCGGTACGCTTGATGGCACATGCCCATCCTTCTCCGCTGGTTCCTGCGCCTCGGACCGACCAACCCCATCGCGGTCCGCCTGGTCCAGAACGGCTCGCGCCGCTCGCGGCACCACTACATCCGCATCGCGTACCTGGGCTCTCTCATTCTCGTTCTTCTGTGGGCGCTCTTCATCAAGGCCTCCGGCGGCGGCGAGCAGTCGTATCAGAAGCTTGCCGCGGCCGGCTCATCCTCGTTTGAGGCCATCGCCTTTCTGCAGATCGGCCTCATCTGCATCCTCGCGCCCGTCTTCATGGCCGGCGCCATCGCGCAGGAGGCCGACCCGCGCACCTGGGACATCCTCCTCACCACACCCTTGAAAGCCTCGGAGATCGTGCTGGGCAACCTGCTCGGGCGGCTCTTCTTCATCCTTGCGCTGCTCTTCAGCTCGCTCCCGCTGTTCGCCATCACGCAGTACTTCGGCGGGGTCTCGCCCGACCGCATCTTCGGGAGCTACGCCATCAGCGCCGGCGCTGCGCTGTTCGTCGGCTCGACGGCGATCTTCCTTTCCGTCTCCCGGCTGGTCGGCAAGCGAGCCGTCTTCGCGTTCTACGTCACGATCGTCTCCTACCTGGCCGTCACCTACGCCATCGACACCGTCGCGGGGAGCGGCGGCGTCACCTATATGACGGCGGTCAACCCGTTCCTGGCCCTGAAGTCACTGCTCAACAGCGCGGGGTACCCCACCGCGCCCGAGGGGACGCAGGTCGGCCTCGCACGCTACTTTCTCGAGACGCCCGTGCGGACGTTCTGCTTCATCAGCATCGGCGTCAGCGTCGCGCTCATCATCCTGTCGGCCATCACGGTGCGCCTGGGCGGGATCGCCGGCGCCGGGGGGCTGTTCGGACGCGACGGCTCGCGCCGCTCCCGCAAGAGCCTTGTCGACCCGCACTCGATGCGGGACGACGAGCACATCTCCCACCGTCCCCCAAAGAGCGTGTGGCACAACCCGATCGCCTGGCGTGAGGCGGCCGGTCGCACCACAGGGTTCTCCCAGACGGCCCTCCGCTGGCTCTTCATCGTCGCCGGCGTCCTGTGGGGCGTTTTCATCATCTACATGTACCACACCGGTCGCTGGAACGCGACGCTCTTCCGGCAGGTGCTGCTCGCCACCGCTATCGGCGAGATGGTCGTCATCACCCTCGTCACCATCAACCTTTCCGCCACCAGCGTGAGCAAGGAGCGAGAAGATGGAACGCTCGACCTTCTGCTCACCACACCGATCACCCCCAGCCAGTACCTCTCCGGCAAGCTCAAGGGGCTCGTCACGCACCTGCTGCCCCTGATCCTTGTGCCGGTCGTCACCGTGGCCCTCGCCGGGCTTTACGTGCTGACCGGCGGGCTCGGCAAGCCCAACCTCACAACCGTCGCTGTTGCCAAGACGCAGAGCCTGGGGACCGCCGGCGGCACCATCTCCGTGCCGGTTGTCCTTCCCGAGGCCGGGCTGATCATGGCGGCGTGCGCCATTCCGTTCTTCGCCTTCTGCGTCATCGTCGGCATGCAGTGGTCGCTGAAGAGCAGGGGAACGCTGGGCTCAGTCACAATAGCTGTCGCGATCATCGGCGCCATCGCCGGCACCGCGGGTCTGTGCGCCTGGAACGCCGCCTCAGACGTGCCGGCGATCGGGCCGGTGCTCGGCGCGCTCTCACCCATCTCCGCGGCGTACAGCAGCATCGTCCCCGAAACGGGAATGGAAGAGACGATGATGAAGACCGGCGAGGGCGCCGCCCGCACCGGGCTTTTCATCGGCGCGCTCATCGCCGTCGTCCTCTACGGGCTGGTCGTCTACGCCGTGCACGGCGCGATGACCCGCAGCTTCGACTTCACCGTTCGCCGGCTCGCCGGCATGAAGTAGATCACGGATCGGTTACGATCACCGCGGATGCCCGCCGCGCCGCATCAACCCACCGATCCGCCGTCGACGTCGCCGCCGCTCGGTCCGGTCGCTACGGCCGAGGATTTGGCCGACCTGCGCCTGGTGACCGCGATCCACGCGGGAGATCCGCGCGCGTGGCACGACCTGCTCAGCAAATACCAGGACCGCCTTTACGGCGTCTGCCTCCGCGTCATCGGCGACTCTCCTAGGGCGCGCCAGACCGCCGCCGATCTCACCCAAGACGCCTTGGTAAAGATCATTCAAGGCCTCGGCACCTATGACGGCTCCGCGAAGCTCAGCACCTGGATGATCCGCGTGACGATGAACGTCTGCCTGAGCCACCTGCGGGCGCAGAAGCTCCGGCGGCACTCAAGCCTGGACACCCCAGCGGGGGGGCGCGGCAGGTCAGGGGGAAGTTCGGTCGCGGCCGCAACCGGTGGTTCCGGGCCCGAGAAATGGGGGCCCTCGCTCGGTGACCTGCTGGCGCACCGGGAACCAAACCCCGTTGAACGCGTCTCACACGAACAGACCCGGCAGATGGTGACCGCCGCTCTGGCGACCATCGAACCGGAACAGAGGGCTTTGCTGGTACTGCGCGACGCCAAGGGGCTCGACTACCACCAGATCGCCCAAGTCCTTGACGTGCCTGTCGGCACGATCAAGAGCCGCATCTTCCGTGCACGCCTCGCCCTTCGCGAAGCCTGTGAGCAACTCAGTAAGCGACGAACGTGACCACGCCCCCCACCAACCCGGACCCCCTCTCCGCAGGGCTCGATGAGGCCGACCTGCTTGCGGTGGTCGAGGGCACGCCCCTTCCGGCTGAACGAGCCGCCCGCGTGCGCGAAGCGCTCGCCGCCGACCCGCGGCTGGCCGAGCTCGCGGCGATGATGCGAGCCGACCGTGAGGTGATCGCTTCCCTTCCCCCTGTCTCTGCGCCGGCCGACCTGCTCGACCGCGTCGAAGTCCTTCTCGAGCGCGAGGCGCTCGTCGGCCTTGCTCGCTCAGAGGCCTTCGCCCAGACCGGCGACCTGCCCGTGTCCAGGGTCATCCCGATACGGCGTCCATGGTTGACGCTCCGCACCGGCGGGTCGCTCGCGGCCGCCGCCGCGGTGCTGCTGATCGCCGGCGGCGTGCTCATGCTCGTCCCTGGCAAAACCCTCAAGCCGGGCCCGCTCGCCAACGCAGGCGGCCCAACCCCCGACTCAACGGATATCGCCATCAACAACGCTGGGACCGGCAATACCGCTGCGGCATCCGACTC
>DASPMT010000183.1:0-5734 GCA_035626935.1 Phycisphaerales bacterium
CGCGCAGAGGGGCACTGCCGGCACAAGAAGCAAACGGGCGGCGCCGGCCAGTTCGGCGAGGTCTACCTGCGGATCGAGCCTCTCCCGCTGGACCACGCGACGGGGTTCGAGTTTGTCAACGACACCGTCGGCGGCAGTATCCCGCGCCAGTTCATGCCCGCGATTGAGAAAGGGATCCGCCAGGTCCTCAGCCACGGCGCGTTCGCGGGCTACCCGATGACGGGCGTGAAGGTGAGCGTCTACGACGGCAAGTACCACGACGTCGACAGCAAGGAGATCGCGTTCCTGACGGCCGGCCGCAAGGCCTTTATCGACGCGGTGACCAAGGCCAAGCCGACGTTGATGGAGCCGGTGGTGAAGCTTGCGGTGGTCGGGCCGGCGACGCGCATGGGCGACCTGACGGCCGAGGTCAGCGGCAAGCGCGGGCGGATCGAAGGGACCGACCTGGAGGGCGACCAGTGCGTCGTGACCGCCGTCGCGCCGCTGGCGGAGCTGACGACGTTTGCCAGCGAGCTCAAGAGCCTCACCGCCGGCGCCGGCAGCTACGAGATGGAGTTCAGCCACTACGAGCGCACGCCGCCGACGGTGCAGCAGCAGGTGATGGCGGCGTTCAAGCCGAAGGACGACGAGGAGTAGGCACTAGCCATTGGTGAAAACAAAGAGCACGCCCAATGGCGTGCTCTTTTCTTTGCCATTCACTAATGCCTAGTGGCTAGTGCCCAATGCCTCCCAATGAAAACGCCCGCCGGGCGATCGAACGCACGGCGGGCGTGGGCATCGGCGGGAGGAATTCGCTCCGGTCGTCCGCTCGCGTCCTTGCAAGCGTGGTGGGCCGGGGCAAGAGTCCGTTCGTTCTCCCGCGCAAATGAGCTGAACCGGTGTAGAGGAGAGAAGAAGTTGAAGAGGCAGTAGGGTTTTCGTTCAAAGCCTCGCCGGCCGTTTCGGGCCGGCTGGGCTTGTCGCCGTCGTCATCCGCTCCGTTGCTCCTCGCGTCCTTGCGGGAAGCCCCTGGCGGTCAAGAGCCTTCCATGGCCCGGGCTCTCACTCGGGCTGCCGATCCGACTTCCGTGCCAGCGCGGCGGCCATCTGCGCTCTGCGTTGCTCCAGCGTGGCCTTCCATGCCGCGCGTCCGTGAACCTCGATGCGGTCCCTCGCACCGACAACAGTCACCTCCGACCCGATCCCCGATTCGTCCAGGTGCCAGCGCGGCAGCACCACGCGGCCTTGGGCGTCGGTCTCCAACCTCTCGGCAGACCCGTACAGCTGCCGCTCCATCGCCGCCACGTCCTCGTCGGGCGTGAGCGACCCTTCTTCGGCCTTGGCAAGCCGGTTGAACGTCGCCTCCGTGTACAGCCGGAGATGACCGGTGTGCCAGGGGAAGCAGTACCACGCGCTCCCCGGCTGACCCGTTCCCCACTCGTCCCTGCGGTACTTGGCAGGTACCGCAAGCCGCCCCTTGGCGTCGATGAGGTGGTCGGATTGGCCGGTGAACACCACGCACGTGCACTCCCGAAGTCAGGCTCCCCACAATACCCCACTCTCCCCCACACTGCAACTCAAAGATGGGAACCGACAGGTCTGTGGACAACCCGCGCAACCGCTGTGGATAACGCAGTAACTCGCGTTATTACAAGGGTTTAATCGCACTCCGGCGGTGCTGAGTGCGCCTTGAACCGACAGTCTGTGCACGCGCATTGGGGTAGAAGACTAATCAAATAGATATCTATCAAAACGTTCCGCAGGGCGCGTACTGTCCGGGGATGCGCGCGACCGCGGCCAACAGGATCGGCATCGATTACCGGCAGCAGGCCGCCTCACTCGCCGCCGGGCGCGTGCCGCTCAGCAGCGGCGTTGAAAGCGGCTACAGCGGGCCGGTTATCGACGCGCACGCCCACATCCACGGCGCGCAGGCATCACTCATCTACGACCGCGCGCGTCGGCTCTTCAATGTCAGGCGCACCTACTCGATGACGCAGCTCTCCCTCGCCGCCGAGGTGCGCGACGCCCTGGGCGACTCGGTGCGGTTCATCTGCATGCCCGCGTTCACGACCGGCGACCGCAACGACAACCATCGCGCCGGCTATCTCCGCGCAATCGAGCAGTTCCACCGGCAGTTCGGGGCGCGGATGATGAAAATCTGGGCATCTCCGCGCCTACGCGAGATCCTTCCCGGTGGCGCCACCGACCTGGCCGACGTTGACAGCCCCTGGCGGCGCGAGCACGCGCGCCTGGCCACCAGCCTCGGCATGATGATCATGGTGCACGTCGCCGACCCGGACACCTGGTTCGCCACGCGCTACAGCGACGGGAGCGCCTACGGCACCAAGGCGCACCAGTACGTCGGGCTGCGCCGCATGCTGGACGATTTTCCCGTGCCGTGGATCGCGGCGCACATGGGAGGCTGGCCGGAGAACCTGCCGTTCCTCGACGCGCTGCTCGATGCGCACCCCAACCTTCACATCGACACAAGCGCCACCAAATGGGTCGTGCGCGAGCTGAGCCGCCACCCCCGCGACGAGGTGCTCGCGTTCTTCTGGAAGTGGAAGGGACGCATCCTCTTCGGCAGCGACCTGGTCACCACCGAGGATCAGCTCTCGCCCGCGAAGACAGGCCTGAGCTCGATGGGCGACCTCGCGAGCTCGCCCGACGAGGCCTTCGAGCTTTACGCCAGCCGTTACTGGGCCCTGCGCACGATGTTCGACACCGACTACCGGGGCGAGAGCCCGATCGCCGACCCCGACCTGCGGATGGTCGATCCGTCACGCCACGACGCCATGAGCGCGCCGGCGCTGCAGGGCTTCGCCCTGCCGCCCGCGCTGCTCAAGTCGCTCTACCACGACGCCGCGGTCGACCTGCTCGAGCGCTGGTGGGCCGAGCACCCCTGAGCCGCGCGGGTATGCTCCGGCCATGAAGCGAGAGATCATCACCGCCGCGGCCGCAGCGCTGCTGGCGACGACCGCGTCGGCGCAAGTCCTCTACTCCTACGACGACGGCACCGGCGGCAACGCCGGTCCAGGCGCCGTCGGCACGCCCGGCCAGTTCCTCTGGGGCAACGTCTTCCAGGCGGAGCAGGGCGGTGAGGAGATCTACGAGATCCATGTCGCCGTCGGTCGTCTCCCCGTCGGCGCCGAGATCCGGGTCATGCTCTTCGAGGACCCAAACGACGACGGCAACCCCGACGACGGGGTGCTGATCGCGACCCAGGGGTTCACGCCCGACGCGACGCAGAGCAACACGTTCACCGTCGTGCCGATCACGCCGCGCACGGTTGCGGGCACGTTCTTCGCGGCGTGCACCACCGCCGTCGACGGAACGAGCGCGACGTGGGCCGCCCGCACCGATTTTCAGACCGGTCAGGCGAGCGGGCACAACACGTACTTCTACTGGGGTCCCGCCTTCGACCCCTCCACGCTGCAAGGGTACTCAAACCGCGCGCGGTACGCTGGCGTAGCGACGGCGATGGTCCGCGCAGCGGGGCGCGAGCCGACGCCGCCGTGCGAGGCCGACATCGGCGTGACCGGCGGCGGGCACGGGAGCGACGGCCGCGTCGACAACAACGATTTCATCTCGTTCATCGACTACTTCTTCATCCACGATCCGCTTGCCGACATCGGTTCGACCGGTGGCGTGGAGTCTTCCGACGGCGCGTTCGACAACAACGACTTCGTCGTCTTCATCGACCGCTTCTTTGAGTGCGCGTGACCGGCCGCTCCGCGGCTACTTCAAGTCGCGCTTGATCGCCGGCAGCGACAGCGCGGCGTCCTGGAGGCGCTGGGCGATCACGCGGCAGGCCGCGTCGTCGTAACGGGCGGTGAACTTCCCTTCGAGCGTCGCCGGCCCGAGCAGGTCGTTGAAGTCAGCCGATGCGCGCGTGAGCCGCACGGTCCCGCCCCGCACCGAGCCTGACAGGCTCTCCTTGCCCGGACTGGCGGTGGTGATAAACGCGCCCCCACCGTACATCCCCATCGCCCCGTCGGCGAAGACGAGCTGGCGGACTGCGCCCGAGCAGGCGGTCGGGTCGATGGGCGTTTTGCCGGCCGATGGTTGGAGGAACAGCGCAACGTGCACGATGCTGCCGGAGAGCCCGTCGAGGCTATCGGCACCGTCACGCAGGCGGCCCAAGGGCAGGTCGGTGAGGTAGACGTCGACCGTCGACGCGTCGGCCGCCCGGTAGACGGCGGTGGTGAACTTCGGTCGCAGCGCCGCGCCGGTGCTGGAACTCGTTGCCGAGATGTCCGCGCTGGGACCACCCCAGAGCTTCACGCCGCCGCAGGACGCAAGGAGCGGGCAGACCATCAGGGACGCGATGCTCAGGAGCCGTTTCATCGGCCTGAGGATACCGGGCGGGCGCGCTGTTCGCACCCGCGGTCTAGTGCGGCTGCATGCAGTGGTTGAAGAAGAGGTCGATGAACACGACGAAGTCGTTGTTGTCCAGCGTGCCGTCGCCGCCACGGGCGCCGCCGACCGACCCCAGGTCCGCGGCGGACTCGCCGGCGAAGAAGGTGTCGATGAAGACGACCAGGTCGTTGTTGTCGTGCACAAAGTCGGGCTCGCGCACACCGCCTGTCCCGCCGAAATCGGCGGAGAGTGCGGTGAGCCGGGCGGGGTCGGTCACGGTGCCCCCGAAGGGACCTGAGACCAGGCACCGGTAGGCGCGGGTATCGAGGGTGCCGATCCACGCAAAGAAGAGCGTGCACGCGCCGGTCTGCTCGTCTACTCCCACGCTCACACGGGCCCACAGGCCGTCGGCGGGCTCGAAGATCGGCAGTTGAGACCACTCCCCGGGTGCCGTCTCGATCTGCCACATGAACGTCATCGGTCCGGGCGCGGCGGCACGCACCGTGAGACTCGCCTGGGAACCGGCGCACAGGGTGCGGTCGGTCGGCTGCTGGACGATGACGGGAAGATCGCCGAACCCATCAGCGAGCGCCGGTGCGGCAGCCAATGTGCACAGTGCGGACAGGGTGAGCAGGAGCACGGTGGATTCTCCTGAGGTGCCCGGTGGCCGAGTGCCCCAGGCTGAACGGCTGCCTGCTAGATGCGCGGTGCGCGATCGGGCTGTCAGAACAAGGCGGCGCGGTCCTGCAATGCCGGGTCAGCCGAAGGATCGTGGCTCACAGTTAGTGTATACTAACAAATAAATAAGATCTTCGTTCGCGTTGGTGTTGGATCTTGGGTAATGCCCTTGGACAGGGGGGCAGCGAACCTTGCTTTCCCTAGGTAGGGCGCTATCCTCTCGACCCAATTCAACCCGCCCGGAGGCGTATCCGGGCACCGTTACGACAACTCCTCTGCCTCGGCCCGGCCGGTTGAGGTCTGACTCTCAGAGAGTCCAGAGCAGTTGGAGGTGGAGCAAGCAATGGCCAAGAAAGAAGTCAAAGAGATCTTCAAGATCATGGCGCCGGGTGGCTCAGCCACTCCCGCGCCGCCCCTGGGACCGGTTCTCGGCGCCAAGGGTGTGAACCCCGGACAGTTCATCCAGCAGTTCAACGCCAAGACCGCCGCCCTCAAGGGCAAGGTCGTCGGCTGCGTGGTGACGGTCTACACCGACAAGTCCTTCGCCTTCGAGATCAAGGCCTCCCCGGCCTCGGTGCTCATCAAGGAGAAGGCCAAGGTCGACAAGGGCTCGGGCGTTCCCAACAAGAACAAGGTCGGCAAGATCAAGCGTGCGGATCTGGAGGCCATCGTCAAGGAGAAGATGGCCGACCTCAACTCGCATTCCCTGGACGCGGCT
>DASPMT010000184.1:0-7272 GCA_035626935.1 Phycisphaerales bacterium
GAACGGGGCGTGATCGAGCGTGGCCACCCCCGTTGCATTGGGATCCGGCTGCAGGAACCTCCCCAGCCCCCCCGCCCACACCCGCGCGTTGCCCGACTCGTCTACAGACTCCGGTTGCGAACGTGGTACAGCAGCGGACGCCGCGCCGCCAGCCGCGGCTGCAGCTCCGGCTCAAGGGCCCTGAACTCCAGGCTGTCGAGGTTGCCTTTGCTGCAGTTGCTGTTTGAGGGCACCGGATATCACAGCCTCGATGCTTTAGAAGAACGCCCTCGTGACGATTCCTTTGTTCGTGAGCGCCCGAAGGACCCGTCTCCAAAGATCCACGTTTTCGCTCGTTACCTTAAGATAATACTTTGGATCGCGATCACAAAGCGCCTTGCTCAAGGATATTTCTAAGAAGGTCGCGTCTCCAAGCCCGGAGAAGTAAGGGAAGAAACGCCTTTCTTCCGGCAGTATGTATGCCGTTGCATCGATGTTCTCATCTTCAAGCGTTTCTTCATTCGTCGTGACCACCATTCGATCTTGGCCACGTACAGCTGGGGCTACGGGCCAGTTGGTGGGATTGAAGGCGTGAATAGTTCCAATGAGTTTCCATCGACCTTCTACAAGCGCCCGATCCGAGCAGAGAAGGAAATGCCTTGTATCAAGAATCGAGGCCTGCTCCGGGGTGTTTCTTGCTGTTAGAGCGTCTGGATCAAAGCCGACCATATGCACAATCTTGTTCCCGCGTCGCGGCCGCGTCTGCCAACGGGTAACGGCCGCCAGTCCCACTCCGCCGGAGCGCAGCGGCACCTCGAAGATCGACCCCAGTTCGTACGCGACTTTCATAAAAACCTCGTCATGAACTTCCTCATGTCCGCGTATCGCTCTGCCCGTTTGGCGTTCTTCGTCGTCATGCCGTTGATCGCGTTCTCTCCGGCTTGTCCGATGCTCTTGAAGTGCCGGATCAGCATGTCTTCCAGTGCTCGCGTTGCGCCCAGGCTACCGACGCTCAGGGAGACGATCTGCTTACCCGCGAACCTCTTGGCCTGCTCCCCGACTCTACGCGCGAGATCGATCGACCTGCCAACGTATAGGACCTCATCGCCGTCCATGACTAAGTACACGCCAACCTGTCCACGCTTTAGACCGCTCGTGAAGCTCGCCATCAGCGGGTCTTTCCAACGAGGCCCGCCAGCCATCACCTCGCCGCCGTACTCCGTTAGGCCTTCGCCGTGGCCATAGTCAGCCCAAGACCCGGTTCCCATCTGGGCGTTGGCGCTGCGTGAGTAGAGATCGTCGGGCTCACTCCAGTCGGATGCCCACTGGTGATCCAGCATGCTCTCCATGCCGTAGTTGCCAAACATGTTCATCAAGTAGCCGCGGACATCATTGCCGGCTTCGAGAGTGGCCTGCGCATGGTCGGTCCACATGTCCATCGTGGTCGAAGGCCCCACGGGCATCAGGAACAAGCCGTACCGGTCGGCGTTAACGATCGGGCTCGCTCCGCAGTACGCGAGGGCAGCAACGCCGTCGCCTGCGTGAACCGCCAGATTCGGTGAAGGGCTTTCTGAACTCTCGGCCGTGCCAAAGTAGTTGGGCAGGTGGGCTACCGCGACGCCCGTGGCATTGGGATCCGGCTGCAGGAACCTCCCTAAGCCCCCCGCCCACACCCGCGCGTTGCCCTCCTCGTCCACCGGCTCACCCGCCAGCAGGCTCCGGTTGCGCACGTGGTACAGCAGCGGACGCCGCGCAGCCAGCCGCGGCTGCAGCTCCGGCTCAAGGGCCGTGAACGACTGCGTGTCCAGGTTGTCGGCGAACAGCCCCTTGTGCCCAACGTGCACACGCGGGTGCTCCACGTGGCTCACCTCCGCCAGCACCCCCCCGTACGGCTCGTAGGTGCACTGCCACGCCACCGCCGCCGCAGAGTTCGACGGCTTGTACACCAGCGCAACCACGTCGCCCGCCAGGTCCTGCAGCGCCCACCAGGGCGTCTGCCGCGACTCGCCGTCGAACTGCGCCACCAGCTCGTCGATCCCCGCCCAGGAGTCCCCCGGGCCCCACACGTACTCGCGGCCGATCCGCGTCGGCGCAGACACCGCCTTCTCGTAGCTGACGTTGGCCGTCTTCTGCCCCCCTCCAGGTCCTCCAGACTCCCCCTGGGTCTGCTGCGCCGCCTGCTGCTCGGCCAGGTCCTCGCTGATCAGCGCCACCGCCTTGGGGTCGACCGGGTCGACCACCACCTCGGTGATCCGCCGCACACCGTCGTAGTACAGCAGCTCAGAACGCATCGGGCCCAGCAGCTCCACCTGCTGCACCTGCGGGTCAAGGACCGGCGCCGTCACCGGCGCCTGCACCCGGATCAGACGCCCCAGCCCGTCGTACACCAGGTGGCGGATCACGTCGCTGCTGACCCACTCGGGCGTCCCGCCGAGCCCCTCGCTGTACTTGGCCACGTTCACCTGCACCAGCCGCCCCCAGGCGTCGTAGTGGTAGTAGAACAGACTGTCGCACACGATCCGACCCAGCGCGTCCCGCAGCACCACCGCGCTCACGGGAGCCCCGCCGTCCACCGACTTGCGGACCTGCGCCAGGTCCGAACGGTCCGTCGTCGCGGCCCGGCTGACAAGCGAGTCGGCGGAAGCGGACGCCCCCGGATAGGCGAACGCCGTCCCGTGCCAGTCCAGGTTACCAGTCGAGACGCGGCCCCCCGCGTTGGGCAGTGCTGAGCCCGTCGCGCTCACGCTCCAGTTGTCCAGAACGTCAAGGTGCCACGAGTCGGAGCGGAGTTTCCCGGCCGATGCGACAGACCACTGGCCCGCCGCGCCGCCCCACACCCCGTCGGCGGCGCCGAGCTCCTGCCCCGTCAGCCGGCCGAACGCGTCGTACCCGTAGACCGAAGAACGCGTGTTCGTCTGCGGCTGCGCGCCGACCGGCACGTGCGTCACCTTCGCGGCCGTGATCCGGTCCGCCAGGTCATAGTCGTACCCGCACCCGTACAGCACGCCGTTGTTGCCGTTGCGGAAGGTCAGGTCGCGGATGCGCCCGAAGCCGTCCAGCCTCGTGAGCCCCACGGCGGCCGCGTTGCCATCGAGCGACTGCGTCACGCCGCTCGCTCCGAGCGTGCAGACTGCGCGACGGTCCGCTCCCGTATAGCCGTACGACGAGAGCGACGCCGTCCCGAAGCCGGGCACCGACGTCGAGATCGAAGCAACCCGGCTCAAGTCATCGTCGAGTGAGCCCGCCGCGCCGTAGCCCAGCGTCACCGTCCGCCGCTCGCTCACGTCGATCGCCGGGTAGAGCATCGCCGTCAGGCGCGTGCGTCCGGTGTGATCGCCCGCCGCGGCCTGAAACGACCACTGATACTGCACGCTCGGCGTGGAAGCCGCCACCGGAGCACCGTGCGACTGCCACTCCTGCACCAGCTTGCCACGCCCGTCGAACTTCTGTCGCACGTGCGAGATGACCCGCCCCGGCTGCGCAGGGTTCGCCGGGTCAACCTTGCCGATCCGTGCGACGATGTCGCGGGTTTCGATCGGAACACCCGCGACGGCGGCCCATGTGCTGAAGAACTCGACATACCCGATCCGATCCGCCGCCACCTCGCTCTGCGGTGAGGGCGCATAGCCGGCGGTGAAGTCGGTGCCCGTGAGCGTGTGACCCACCTCGATCGACGCCAGCCGCCCCAGTCCGTCGTAGCGGTAGCGCGTGACGGTGCCGTCCGCCGCCAGACGCTGCGCCAGCTGTCCGAGGAAGTTGTACGAATACACAAACTCCCACTCGCCGGTGAGCGGGCTTGCGCCGCTGCCGATGCGACCCATCGCGCCAACCAGCGTGCGGTCGTACGACCTGAGCTCGAACTCCTGGTCGAGAACTGCCGCGCCGTACCGGCACGCCGCGCCGCTCTTCTCGTTGTCAAAGCCCGCCGCGCGCTCGCCGAGCAGGCCGGCGACGTCCTTGCTGACCAGCCTCCCGCTTGCGTATGTGTTCTTCGTCTTGCGCTGCGCGGCCACAAAGCCCGAAGCGTTCTCGACCTGCTCCTTGACCTTGTCCCCCTGGTACGCAAACGTGGTGACCACGCCGTCGGCGGCGATGCTCGCCACCAGGTGACCGGCGCGGTCGTACATCGAGCCGGTGACCTGCGCCCACGCCGGAAGGCTCGAACGCC
Organism: Phycisphaerales bacterium; assembly: GCA_035626935.1. GTDB lineage: Bacteria > Planctomycetota > Phycisphaerae > Phycisphaerales > UBA1924 > JAJTGZ01. The sequence continues at coordinate 4,148 of DASPMT010000184.1, forward strand.
CGTCGAAGACGAAGGTCATCCCACCGGGGCGAGTCAGCAACGGTCCTGTTCCGGGACGCGCCAGCACCGACTCACCCGACGTCGGCGCGCGGAACTCCGTCCAGCCCGATGCGCCGAGCAACCCCGTGCCCAGGTTCGCTTCGGCGGTCTTCCGCCCCTCCGTGTCGTACCACATCCAGCGCCTCGACGGCACGGCGTTGGTGACGTCAAGCGCAGCCCCGCTTTCACGGACGCGTTCCCATGTGACCTCCTCGGTCACGCGTCCCTCCACATCCATGTCGTAATCCGTGCGCGACAGCTCGTACCCCAGCACGTTCGCCGAGCGGCCGTAGGCGACGGTCGCCTTTCGCGAGACCCGTCCGATCCCATCGAGCATCACCACCTCGCAACGCCCATCCTCCGACTGCGAGAAGACCTGCTGCCCGCCCTGCCCGTAGAGCGTCCGCCTCACCGTGTACGGCGACGACGATGCAGGGGCGCTGACGTCGTAGCTCCGTTCCTCCACGACCCGGTCCCCCGCGTCGTAGAGCTTCTTCGTGATCGAGACCGGACGCGGGCTCAGCGCCAGGAACGCCTCCGCCTCCGGCATCGCGCTCGACGGCACCAGCAGCGTTGGATCAAGCTCGGCCGGCAGCGCCGTGGGCATGAGCGGTCCGAACTCCACCGCCATCACCTCGCGCCCCGCGTAGTCCAGGTAATGGAGCGTGGTGCGCAGCCGCGGCGCAGGAGCGCTGCTCGCCCACGGGTCCCCCACGTCATACTCGTCGGTGCGCACGCGCCGGCCGCGCCAGTCGTACGAGTGCTTCGACACGTACGCGTCCGCGTCGGCGCCCGGAGGCGTCCCGTAGTAGTCGCTGTGGGCCCACTGCGGGTCCCGCACGTACCGCCGCTCGACAGTCGGCTGCCAGACGTCGTTCGGCGTTGACCCGAACTGGGTGCGCTCCTTCAGCACCATGTCGTACCGGGAACCGAACTCGTTGGTCCCCCCCTGCACGTTGTCGGGATCGCGTCCAGGGTTCCCCCACTGCGAGTCGATCGAGCCGACGTACTTCCGCAGGCGCTGCCCCAGGTGGTTCCTTGTCCACCGCGTGACGTTGCCGCCATAGTCCCACTGCCGGTAGACCTCCCCAAGGTCGTTGACCTCTCGTTCGCCGACCGGTAGGAGCAGGGCCTGGCCCGTGGGCCCGGTGGTCCGCTCAAGAACGTCCGCCCCCCGCGGCCGCCCGAACGAGTCGAGCTTGTAGACGATTTGCTTGATGGTCTCGTACGCGGGCACGCCCGTCTGCGCCGACCCTGCCACGCTCCCGCTCATGATCAGCGAGAGGTTGTCGCTCGGGTAATAGACCATCTCTTTCTTGATCTCAGCGCCGCTCCGGTCGCGCCCCTTCAGCAGTTGGCGCATCCCCTGAGACTGGCTCTTGAAGGGCCCGTAGTCGTTGTCGCCGGCGCCGCTGCGCACAAGATTCTCAAACGTGTACTCCTCCACCTCTTCATCGCCGTCGACTTGCGGGTCCGGGTCGTTCACCACAAACCGCACGGCCCACCGTTTGCCTGGCTGGAACGAGTCGGTGAGGTTCCCCTTGAAGTCGTACCAGTTCAGGGTCGGGTGCATCAACGCGGCCGTCGGAGAGATCCGCACGAGCCCCTGCGCTTCGGCCGGTAGTTGCGGCACCGTCAGCACGTACCCGGGTGTTGACGGGTCTGCCACGTCAACGCCCGGCACCGCGTCGGCAACGATGTAGTCCACGTTGCCGTACATGCCGTGCTTGGTGTAGGTGAACAGCAGCCGCTGCAGGCTGTCCAGAGGGTCGTCGGCCGGAGCTAGCGGCGACTTGACAAGGCCTGTGATCTGCCAATGGGCTTGCCCCTCGGTCGTGTAGAGCACGCGTTCAATCGGGTAGTACAACGGACCGCCCGGCCGCTGCCGGAGCGGTGGCTGGATCTGAAGCGTCGACGCCAGCTGCTCCGTGCACTGGGGATACGCACCGCTGGCGTGGTACGTCTGCTGGTAGAACGTCGCGGCATAGGCGGGGTCCGGATCAGCACCGGTCGGCGCCGCCGGCGCTGACGCAAGCAGCTGCGTGACCGGCGTGTTGAACCGCACGTCGCACACCAGCTGCCCGGGCCGCTCCTCCGCGTAGAACCGCTGCCCCTGGTAATACGGGGTGCCCTGCGTCCCTTTTTTCACACCGGTCGCGACGATGTGCAGGCGCGACGACCACGGGTAGTCCTCCTGCTTCACAGCAGGATTGGCGTTGAAACCGTACTGGTAGAACTCGACGAGGCCCTGCGTGTCCCCGCCTCCCTGCTGCGCGCTCTCGGCGACCGACCAGCCGATGGATCGCTTCTCCACAAGCACCAGTTCGTTCAGGAACGCTTTCGGAGGACAGACGCTCGGCGGAGTTGCCGGCGGCTCGACCCGCGTCTGCAGTTCGACACCGCAGTCGCACGGCGTCGACCGCCACTGGCTGCCGGTGCAGATCACATCCCCGACGGCCTTGTATTTGAACTCCTGCCCGACCCCCTTCATCGTGACCGACGCCGCATCCCCCTTGTAGTCCCAACGGCGCGACTTCAGCACATACCCCCACGCGTTGATCTCGTACACCGTGCGCGCCGTCATCCCGGCCTTACGCGCACCGTCCGCACCCGGTGTGTAGTCCACCTCGCGGTCCATCATGGCCGCGCGCGTGCCGAACTCGTCTACAACGATGACAAAGCGTGGCTGATCCAGCGCCGGCGCGTTAACCACCGTTGACGCGGCGTGATAGCTCCCCTCGTTCCACCCCTGGCTGGCGTGCCAACGGAAAGGACTGAGGAACACCGACTGCGTCGGCCCCTTGGTGAATATCCGGTCAACATTCTCTCGAAGTGAGTGAAAGGCCCAGGGCTGGGCATCGCCCCCTTGCGGGTAAAGAAGGAACCGGTGGAACCTATACGCCCTCTCCGTCTGGCCCTCGCGGCGCGTGTACTCCCCGACCGTCGCCCAATGCCCGTCGTACTTGCACCGGTCCTGCTGCACGGTCAAACACTGCCCGAAATCGTCCGACGACTCGAAGAGCGACTCGTAGGTGGGCATCCTCCAACGCGGACCGTTCACGAGCGGATCGGTGGCGGTGGGCATC
>DASPMT010000185.1:0-3682 GCA_035626935.1 Phycisphaerales bacterium
ACAACGCCAAGGGATCGAGCTGGGTCTGGATCGTCCGCCCCGAGTTCCTCGACGCGCTGAAGTTCGGCACCCGCACCTCCAGCATGGAGTTCAACAGCGGCGCCGACATGCTGCGCGGCCTCACCCCGGTCATCGACCGCGACCCGATCATCGTGTCGCCGGCTCAGTTCTGGCCCAAGACCAACTACAGCGACGCGTCGTTCAGCCGCTACAACACCAACGGCATCGTCACCAGCACCAACGGGATGCCGGTGGCTTACTACCTCAACTACGGCAACGCCGTCAGCCCGATCGCCCAGACGGTCCCGCCCAGTGAGGGCGGCATCACCGTCAAGCTCCTCGACGAGCCCTTCCGCGAGGCGATGATCGCGCGCGTCAAGAGCCGCTACTCGTACGACTCCTACCGCCGCGACGCGATGGGCGCGATCAGCATCAAGCAGTAATCCACAACAGCACAACCCTCCTCAGGAGACAATCACATGCCTGGACGCTCTGACATCATCAACGGCACGCTGTCGATCGTCGACAGCGGCTCGGCCGCCAACACCGACAGCAAGGGCAACGTCGACTCGACAAAGTCGATGACCTTGCCCATCAAGATCAACAAGGACTCCGGCACCGCCGGCGTCGGCATCGTCACCCTCACACCCACAAAGGGCTCGGCCCAGGTGATGACCTCGGTGGCGACGGCCTGGTGGATCCTCAAGTTCGGCAACGAGACGCAGAAGGGCGGCTTCCTCATGAAGACCGACGGCACCGCGTTCGCCAACGCCGACCTGCCCACCGCCGCGGCCCTGTACGCCAACTGCATCGCGTTCTGCTCCGACGGGCTGTACGCGTGCAAGAACGACGGTTCCTCGTGGACCATCATCGGCACCTACGCCCTCACCTGATCCCTCAACTCCCCCGCTGACTCCCACCGGAACCAGCGGGGGCTTCTCTGCTTCCCTCCCGCGGCCCGGCTGCGCCAACTGCGCGCCGGGCTGTTTCGCACCCAAGGAGCCCTGAGTGGAAACCTACACCTACCGCGACATCGGTCCGCGCTGGCCGCTCATCGCCATCCTCTCCGTCCTGCTGGTCGCCGCGTTCCTCTGCCCAGGCTGCGGCTCCACGGTCGGCACCACGGCCGACTACGACGCGGCCAAGATCAAGCTCGCCAACCCGAGCCCGTCCGGCATCTTCCAGATCAGCCCCGGCGAGAACGGCGGCAGCACGGCCGTGAACACGGTCGGGCCGGTGATGCAGACCTTCGTGGACGCGAAGCTCGGCGACATCAAGACCATCGGCGGCGGCGTCGCCAACAAGGTCATCGCCCTGCCCGTGGGCGGCGGCCGGTTCCTGCTCGTGTCGTCCCAGGCCGACGCGGTCTTTGAGGCGTCGGAGATCAGGGATTCGGCCAGCGGCGCGATCGTCGCCAAGAACGTGAAGGTGTCCACCAACGTCACCGACCCGACCAGGGCCCACGCCGACGCGCTCAAGGTGTGGGGGCCGGTCTACGTCAAGGCGCTTGAGCAGGCCCGGCTCGGCAACAAGGACATGTACGAGGCCGTCACCAAGAGCATCGAGGCCGCCGGTCCGCTCGTGCTCGAAGCCGTCAAGGCCGCGTACGGCGTCCCCTGAACCAGAGGAGTATCCATGCCCCAACTCAAAGGCTCGTGGCGATCGACCGCCCTCGGCATCGCAGGCGGCGTCGCGCAGCTTGTCATCCAGGGCATCCACCTGTACCAGGGCCAGCCGATCGACGAGGCCGCGATCGCCTCGGCAGTCACTTTCATCGTGTTCGGGATCATCGTCCGTGACAACGGCGTGACCAGCGAGGAAGCGAACGGTGGGAAGTGAGCGCGATCACAGAGAGCACCCGCGTCAGTCTCCGCCTGCGCGACTACATGATCGCTACGGGGATCGTCTGCGCGCAGGCGATGGCGCTGGCCCTGTACGTGGACCGGCGGATCGGGTCGGCGGAGGCGCGGGTCACGGCACTGGAGACAGCCAAGGCGACCACGGACAGCAAGCTCGACCGGCTGATCGAGTCGGTCGGGGAGATGCGGGTGAACGTCGCCAGGGTGGAGGAAAGGACTCGCAAATGAACAAGTACGCCGCGTGGCACTGGGACGGCAGCGGTCCCGAGCTGGCACGGTTCGGCTTCAAGCAGGTCAACCAGGTCAACGAGTCGGTCGACCTCTCGATCGACGCACACGCCGTACGGGTGGCCGAGTTTGCGGAGGGCCTGGAGAGCGGCGAGCACCTTGTCATCAACTGCGAGCGGTACGGCAACCGCAACGTCATCCACGCCATCAGGCTCGCTCATGCGGCCCGTGCCGCCAACCCCGGCGTGTTCATCGGCGTCTACGTGCCGCAGGTCAACGGCGACAAGTGGGGCATCTGCGGCCGGCTCCCCTCGCCGCGCGACAACATGATCGCGGTGCAGCGGACGACCGAGGCGATCGAGCAGCTTGCCCCTTGGGTGGACTTCTGGCCAGTGGACATGCACTTTGGCGAGAGCGGCACCAACACGCCCGTCGCCTTCTGGGACACCACTCCGCAGGCCACTCAGGAATTGATCGTCACCCAGCGGGTCGCGATGCTTGAACCGTACGGCAAGCCCTGGTGGGGCGTGATGAGCGTCTCGGCCGTGCCGGACTTGGCAAAGCCCATTGGCACCATCGTGAACAAGGACTGGCTGTACGCCCAGGCCGCGTGGTGCCGCAACAAGGGCGCCGACGCCGTCTACGTCATGGTCTGGGACGACGCCCGCCACAAGGCCGAAGGCACCGGCCGCATCGCCAACACACCCAACATCACACAAACCCTCGCCTCCATCGGCAAGCTCTGAAAGGAACCGACATGCTCAAGTGGATCACCAACGCCGCGATGGCGGTGCTTATCGCCTGCGCTCCCGCGCTGGCGCAGAACGTCACGAACCTCGGTCCGTCGGCGTGGAACAGTCTCACTACCGCCACCGCGTACAACGCGGCCGCGCTCGGCTTCCCTTCCGGTTCCGCCCTCTACAGCCCCACCTCGGCCACGTTCACCACCTGGACCGCCGCCGGCGAGACCGAGCCGACGGGCGGCCAGTACGTCAAGGGCGCGTCGGCCGGCTTCATCACGCTCGTCAACAACCAGGTGCTTGCACCGTGCGCCGAGACCGACGGCACGGTGTTCGGCGGCACGGCGGGCACGGCCTACAGCGGCTACGCGACGGTCTCGTTCGACGTGATGTTCAAGGTCTCGGACATCGGTGCCGTGACCGCGACCAACGACGACACGATCGCCGAACTGACCATCGGCACCTCGGCCGCGTACCGCATCCAGTTCAAGGTCGTCAACCACACCGGCGTCAACTTCAAGCAGCGCTGCGGCGTGAAGATGTACGCGGTCCCGACCACGACCGTTACGAAGATCACTGGCTACGCCAACGCGAACACGCTTGAGCCGGAGATGGAGTTCAACAAGGTCTACACCGTCACGCTCCAGGTGGGCGCGGCGACGGGCACGGACGGCTGGTACCGCATCTTCCTCGACAAGACCCTCCACAGCCACAAGACCGGCATCGACACCGACGCGGGCCTTGGCGCAAACGGCAACCGCATCTGGCTCGCGTCCTACGTGGCGTCCACGGGCATCAGCCTGCGCGTCCTTCCGCGCGTGACAGTCGGCAACGAGTCGTCCTGGTACACGAGCC
>DASPMT010000186.1:0-3449 GCA_035626935.1 Phycisphaerales bacterium
TCATGCAGGGCGGCCTCAAGCCCGGCATCGGCTCTTCGGTGAACGCCTGGATCCCGATCATCTGGGGGCCCGTCCCCAAAGAGGGGCTCATGGGTTTCCGGTTCGCCGCGGCAGAAGCCGCCACGAAGTGAACCGGCATTGACCTCTTGCCCGTGTCTCACAAGCGTCCGACAAGAGCGCCACAGTCTTTGCGACCACCCTCTCGGGCGGCGTCGACGCGATCCTGCTCAACCCGACGTTCGTACCAACAATTGCCGTGGCACTCCCGCTTCCGTGAAACCCGCCTCGCCGCGTTTGCGGAAGCAGGACATCCCCCGCCGATAGACGTACATTCCTCCTGTCCGATTCCTCTGGGATGCCCGCTCAATGGACCGCGCCAAAGCCAAGTCGATGACCCGTCGCGTGCAGGCCGCCGCCGTGGTCTTTGTACTGCTCGCCGTGGCGGCCGCCACCGCCCCACTGGGGGCAACCCGGGCCGAGTCTCCAGAAGCCGCCCCCCCGCCCGCCCCTCTCGCCCCCAAGCCGGCGGAGGCAGCAAAGGTTGAGATCGACACCCCGATGCTCGCCACCGCTCTCAACGCAGTCTCCGGCCCCGTGAAGAACCAGGCGGCACCCGTAGAGGACGTCGCGCCGACCCCGACCGAGAGGCCCTCCACCGGGATCGGCTCCTGGCGTTATCTCGGCGCCATCATGTCCTCCACCTACAAGCGCGGCATCATCGTCGTCAACGACAAGCAGCACCTGCTCGCCGTCGGCCAGCGGTTCAACCCCGACTCAGCCCCCGGTGCCCCCGCCAACCCGAACACCGACGTCGAGATCGTCGACATCGACAGGACGTTCATTAAAGTCCGGCAGGGCGAGGTCGAGACGCAGATCGACCTCGCCCCCCGCAAGCGAGCCGAGCTTACCGTCGTGGACCCCGCGTCCCCGGCCGGCCGGGCCGCCGCCGCCAACAACCCCGCCGCGGTCCGCAACGGCGCCAGCGGTGCCACAATGAGCGGCGATGCCGCCCGCGACCGTCGCATACGCGATCTCGAGCGATTCAAGGCCGACGCCAAGGCTCGCGGCGACGACAAGGCCGCTATGGCCTACGACTCCGCCATCACCGAAGCCGCCAGCGGCAAGGAAGGGCGCAGCGAAAAAGGCGAGAAGGGTGTGAAGTGACCGTAGCGGCCCTGTTTGTTCAACGCGACTGCGCAGGCGGCGCCATCACCGGCCTGAGGTTCTTTCACCTCCGCGGCCAATCGTCCTGGCAGGTTCCACACGTCAAGCGCAACGCCGACGACCCACTCGCCACCATCGTCGCCGCGGCCGATTGGACCGCCGAGCAGCTCAAGGGCGCGCCCGACGGTCTCTCAGGCCAGCTCACCGTCGTCCTCGACGCGCAGGGCTCTACCTGCCAGTGGCTCTCGACGCCCAGCGCCGACGACGCCGCTATCAAGGCCACCGTCCGCGACGCGCTCACTTCCGGCGACGACGACGAGGGCGGCGCCAACCTCTCTTGGCTGACGGAGGCCACGCCCGGCACCGACACTTCCGTGCAGGGGCTCGCCGACGTTGCCGTAGCCCCCGCCGCTACACGCCAGCGCCTCGCCCTGGTGAGCGTCGCCGACCTCCCCGCCCGCGTGCTGCTCGACGAGCTCGACAAGCGAGACATCGTCGTGCGCCGCGCCTGCTCGATCTGGCACGCCCTCGCCCTTGCCTGGGACCCCGCCGCGCGCGATCGGCACCAGCCCGATGACGACCGCGTCGTCGCCGCCAGCGAGCCCGTCGGCGCCATCGTCACCATCGATCCGTCCGGCCTTCTCACCTGGTCTTGGTCGCAGCAGGGCACACTCATCGCCGGCGGCACCCTCACGCTGCGGCGCGACGAGGCGCGCGAGCCCGACGGCGAAGGGAACGAGCGTCCCGCGCTGCGCCTCGCCGGCGCGGCGCCCGTCGAGTACGAGCCCGATACCCACCCCGGCGTCAGCGTGATCGAGGTTGTCCGCTCGGACATCGGCAGACTCGCCAGCGACTGGATCGGCTGGTCTGTTCAGCTCGGCCTCGCCCCCGAGCGCATCACCGTCGTCGGACCCGACAACGTCACGTGCGCCGGCCTTGAGTTTGACCTCCCGGAGACAACGGGCGTGGCCGCCGTCGCCGCGGGGCTCGCCAAGCATTGGCCCGGCGCCGCGGTGCACGCCGCTGTGGATGGCGACGCCACGGGGCGCACCCTCCAGCGGCTGATGGACATGGAGAACGGCGTCGGCCCCGCCGGCGCGCCCACCGCCGCCGTCGACCCGCGCCTAAGCCTCACCGAGCTCTCCAGCCGCCCCGGCGCCGCCGACCGCAAGCTCCACCGGTGGGCCGGGCTCGCCCTGGTCGTCGCCGCCGCCGCCGTCGCGGTCATCGGCTGGAAAGTCGGACGCGCCGTCGGCGACGTCCGGGCCCGGGCCGACGCGCTCCGCCAGGAGCAGGACAAGCTCCTCGAATCGGTCAAGGCTGTCGCGCCTGCGGCTCTAAAGGACGACGCTCCCGAGCTCATCCTCAAGAGCAAGCGCATCGAGATGGAGAAAGCCCGCGCCGACCAGAAGGATGAGGAGCCGATCCTCGCTGAGACCCAGCGCGTCCTCATGGTCTTCGCCACCGTCCCCGATGTCCGCCTGAAGACGCTGCAGATCAACTCGCTCGGCATCCTCTCGCGCTTCGAGCTCTCGGTCCCCCTCGAGGGCGACCAGGGGCCGACGGTCAAGGACAAGCTCGCCGAGTTCCACCTTGGCGCCAAACGCGAGGTGAAGTGGGACGGCCGCCACATCCGCACTGCCAACGCCGAGCGGCGGGATTGGGCGATGAGCGGACAGTTCGTCGACGTCAAGCCCGCGGTCACCAAGCCGCCGACCCCTGCACCCGATGATCCCCCGGCGCGTTCCTCTCCCGCGGCGCCCGCCTCGCCGCTACTCGACACCGGGCCGGGCGCAACACCCGCGCCAGAGAGCCCGCCACAAGACCTGCCTCCCGTGACCCCGGGCGCCCCGGCCCCCGTCCCTGGTACCCCGGACCCGCAGCCGGACCCTGCGCCCGAGCCCGCCCCCGCCGAACCGAAGAAGGGAGCGAACCGGTGATCGAACGACCCGTGACGCTCTCAGAGGACGCACGCGCCCTGCTCACCTCCGCTGCTACCGGCGCCGTCCGGAGCAACCGCCCGCGGTGGCTCATCTACCTGGGCGCCGCCGCCGTGGTGATCGCGGCCTGCTACACCGGCTACAACCTCACACGGCGCGTCGCCGCCGAGACCGATCTGGCCTCGCGTCAGTCGCGGCACGCCGAGGTCAAGGCCGAGGTCGACCGCATCAACGCCATCAAGGCCGCCGACGAGGTCCTCGGTGGTGGCGACCGCTCCGCGCCCGACTCGCGCATGGCCGACAAGATCACCAAGATCGCCACCGACTTGGGGCTCACCGTCGGCA
>DASPMT010000187.1:0-4372 GCA_035626935.1 Phycisphaerales bacterium
TGATCAACGCCGCGGCAAACACGCCGATGCGCGCGTAGAGCTGGCGGAAGAGCGCTCCGCGGAAGACGACCTCCTCGACGATCGGCGCCCACACGGTGGCCAGGGCCGCCACGAGCAGCGCCACCCACCAGGACTCGGCGAGCATGCCGCCGATCGGGTTGACAGGCCCCGACGGCTCCTTGCCGCTGAGCGGCTTGACTATCTCCCCCTCGATCATGCTGAGCACCAGCGCCACCACGACCGCGCCGACGTAGACCGGCAGACAGGCGAGGTAGCCGGCGAAGCCGCACGCCATCTCCTTGGCGAACCCCTCGCCGCGGTGCCAGCCCAGGGCGCGCTTGACGCGGAAGCGCGAGTAGCCGCGCATCTGCGGGTAAAAGACCACCAGCGGCAGGATGACCCACTGCAGCAGCAGCGCTACCGGCGTCAGGTAGCCGGCGGGATCGGCCTTGGCCGCCGCACCGAACCAGCCGGCGTCGGCCGCCAGCGCAGTAAGGACCATGAGGATCTTCAGACCGGCGAAGCACGAGAGGAACACGACCAGCACCTCAACCCCCATGCTCCCGCCCGTTTGCGGCCGGTCGAGCCTGCGCCGCAGCTTGCCGCTCCCAAGCAGCACGCAAGCCCAGATGAGCACCCCCAGCCCCGCCAGCAGCATCACCACGGCGCCGATGGCCAGCAGCACAAGCAACAGCATCAGCGCCACACCGTTGGCGATCATCGACGCGCGCTCCGGGTCGTTGTCAGGCTTGTCGAACGTGAGCGCAAGCCGTCCCTGCCACCCAAGTCGCTTCTCGATGCGCTCCCGGTCGCCCTCGCTCAGCGCAGCCGAACCGTTGGTGTAGAGGGCCTCCAGAGCGTCGAGGTCCGCCGCGAGCGCCGCCTGCTCCTCCTGTGTGAGTTCGCCGTCGGTCTCGATCTCTTCGCGCAGCGCGTCGATCTCCGAGAGCGCCCCCTCTTTGCCGGCGATATCGGCATACGCCGGCACCAGCCTCACGCCGTCAGCCGCGTGCATCTGGGCGCTGGGCGTCACCTGCTCTTCAAGCTGCGACGCGAGCTGCTCGCGTTCCTTGCCGCCGCTGTAGATGTGCGACATCTTCACCATCAGCCGGCCGGCGATGTCCACCTGGTCAAGCTCCGGCCCGATCGGCTCGAGCTTCGGACCCTTCTTGATGGCGTCCGGGTCCAGCGGCTCTACTGTCGGCACCGGCTTTGGAGACGCCGCTTGCTGAAACACCTGCACCTGCTGCATCGCCGTCACCGCCAGGATCAGCAGCAGCGCCGCGATCCAGTAGCCCCGCCGGCGACCGGGCGTGCCCGGGTCGGCGACCGACCGGCCGTTGAACGACTGAAGCATGAGCGGCAGCCCAGGCGCGTGGCTCGTCGGCTCACCGGAACTGGGGTAGAGCCCCTGCTGGTGTCCGTACGGTTCCCGTGCCGCGGCACCGGGGTGAGAGGGGTCGTACGGACCGTTGGCCATGCCGCAATCATCGGCCGTCGGAAACGGCCGCGGCGAGCGGACCATGGAATCCTGGACGCCTCGGGTGTTTGCCTCCCCGGCCCCGTCTATTGACCATGCCAGCGGTAGGCGCCTAACCTCCAGGCCCGTCGCGGCGGTCACCGCTGCTGCGACCGGACCCTGTCCGCAAATCTGCTGGTACCGGCTCACGCCGCCCAGCCCGACCCGCCCGGTAGGCGGCGAGTTACAGGCCCCGACGAGGCTGCCGCGGTTCTCCCGCTGCACTCAAGCCCGGGCCGCAGTTGGAGCGTCTCATGCGTCGCCAGACCACCTGGAAGATCAAAGGCGTTGAGAAGACGTGGCGGGTGATCGATGCCGACGGCATCGCCCTGGGCCGTCTCGCCGCCGAGGTCGCCACCGTCCTGATGGGCAAGCACCGCCCCGAGTACACCCCGTTCGCCGATACCGGCGACCCGGTGATCGTTATCAACGCCACCAAGGTCGGCCTCTCCGGCAGCAAGGCCGAGCAGAAGATGTCGAAGCACTGGACCGGCTATCCAGACGGTCTGCGCCTCGAGTCGTACGGCTCGCTGCGCCAGCGCCGCCCTGAGAAGCTTGTCTCCGACGCCGTCCGCCGCATGCTCCCCAAGAGCCGGCTCGCCCGCGTCATGCTCAGCAACCTCAAGGTCTACCCCGGGGCTGAGCACCCGCACGCCGACATGAAGCCCGTCGAGCTCAAGATCTGAACCAACCGGCAGCGCCCCGCCGGGTGCGCCATACGAGAACACACATGACTGATACCCCCAAGTCCGAGTCGAACAAGCCCGAGCCCAAGGCGAAGGCGGCCCCCAAGCCCGCCGCCGCCAAGACCGAGGGCGCCGCCCCCGCCGCCCCCAAGGCCGCGGCCCCCAAGCCCGCCGCTCCCAAGGCCGCCAAGCCCGCGGCTCCCAAGGCGGCCGAGCCCGCCGCCGAGACCGGCGCGGCCACCGGCTCCCCCAAGCCCGCCAAGAGCGGCTGGTGGTGGGGCACGGGCCGCCGCAAGCGCGCCGTCGCCCGCGTCCGCATCCGCGCAGCCAAGGGTGAGGGCAAGGTCACGATCCAGTGCTCGTCGAAGAAGCTCAAGTCGGTCGAGCAGTACTTCGCCGAGGACCGCGACCGCAACAACTGCTACGCCCCCCTCAAGCTCACCGGCACCCTCGGCAAGGTCGAGGTCTTCGCCCGGCTCGACGGCGGCGGCTTCATGGGCCAGGCCGGCGCCCTCATGATGGGCCTCGCCCACGCTCTGAAGGAGTATGACCCCGCCTTGGAGGTCCAACTCCGCGGCTCGGGCATGCTCACCCGCGACCCCCGCGAGGTCGAGCGTAAGAAGTACGGCCAGGCCGGCGCTCGTCGCCGCTTCCAGTTCAGCAAGCGCTGAACGCGGATCGCCGAGTTCCTCAGAAGCTCTTTTTCAAAGCCTCCGCCGCATCGGCGGAGGCTTTTTCAATTGCGCCGTGGTTGCTACACCATCATCCGCGCCGCGGTGTAGGGGCTGAGGAGGAGATACGCCGCAAGACTCGCCAGCACGTCCACTGTACCCAGGAGCAGCCACAGCATGCCCGCCCGGGGCATGAGCCAGCCGCGCACCAGCGTCGTGCGCCACCACCAGACGCCCCACGCCGCCAATCCCACAAGCACCAGCACCCACAACGTGTCAGACGTCGAGCGACGCACCGACACCGGCAGGAACACCACGAGTCGCCAGGCACACCACAGCAGGTAGAGAAACCCCAAAGGCGCCAGCCGGTAGGTCATCGCCCGGACGATGTGCCCGGGCTTCACTCCGCAGGCCCGCCGCGAAGACGTCAGCGTCAGGAGCGTGGCGCCGGTTACAAGGGAGGCCGCCAAGACCGCCAGAGGCGCGGCCCACATCTCCAGCATCGCGGTCAACGCACGCTCCGGTGACCACCGTGACACCGTCACGGGGTACCAGGGCATCCCCCACGCCTTCTGCGCCTCATACCAGAAAGCCTGCAGCGGCCCCATGGTCTGTGCCGTCCAGCCACCGCCGGGCGCCGGTGTCATCCATACCGGCGGCGGCGTGCCCCGCGCCAGCGTGTAGGTCATCCGTACGATGCCGCTCGCCAGCCCCAACGTGCCCAGCAGAACGGCAGGCCACAGGACAACCGTCCAGCGGTTGGCGTGCGCCAGCGTCACCCGCTTCCAGAAGCGCGGTGGCACGGCCGCCATAAGCCAACTCCGCCACGCGCGAACGACCCCCGGCGACCAGGCCGCTTTGTGCTCAAACAGCCAGGGGAGTTGCTTGCGGCGCGGATAGAACGCGTCGCCCCACTCAAACCGGACGCCGCACTCGGGGCATGTCCCCTCGAGCGGGCATTCGTTGCGCCACGTACCGGCCGGGCCCGACTGGTCGTAGCCGCAGCGAGGGCACGCGGGCACGGGCTCCCGTGAGGGGGGAGGCACGCCGTCAGTCTACCGTCGGCTTCGCGGCGGTACTCAGGCCACCGGCCTGCCCGGCTCGGTCATCAACTCCGTCCACTTCAGCACAAGCTCGACGCGGCTCTGCACGTTGAACGCCGCGTAGATGCTCTTCACGTGGTCGTGCACGGTGTGCTTGCTGCGGTGGAGAGACTTGCCCGCCTCCGCCTCGGTCATCCCCTCCAGCAGCAGTTTCGCCACCGATTGCTGTGGCGGCGTCAGCCGGTCCATGAGGGCTGACTCACGCCGCTCGGCGCCCACCACGCAGCGCTCGTACGACGCCATCAGCCCGGTGCGGAACACCGCCAGCCCGCGGTTGAGCAGCGCGCCGAACGCCGGCTCCTCGGCGAACAGGCCGGTGTCGATCTGGATCGCCAGCCACCGGCTGCCGCGGAACGCGGGCATGGGCACCATGAAGCGCTTCCGGCTCGGTTT
>DASPMT010000188.1:0-13845 GCA_035626935.1 Phycisphaerales bacterium
GCTCGCGGACGACGCGGTCGTCGCGGAGGTCAAGCTCGCGGACATGGGTGAAACCTGGGCGTGCTTCGACGGGCTCAGCGTGCTGGTCACGCGCCAGTCAGCGCTCGACCGGCTTCCCGCGGCGTCGCTGGATGCGCTCGCCCGCTGGGTGAACGGTGGCGGCCGGATCGTGCTGGCCGCCGACTCGCCGTCGGACACCTGGCGGCGCTTCGCTCCGCCGGGCGTACGGATGAGCGACCCACGCACGGTTTCGCCGCCGTCCTCGCTTACGCGACTGCTGGCGTTCGGCGAGGTCAGCGCGCCCTCCCTGCTCGCACGCACCCTAAGCATCGGCGGCGACGCCGAATTGCGCGGCTGGTCGGCGTCGGAGCACGTTGCGGACGGGTCGCTGATCGCCCGTGGCCCGTGCGGCGGCGGCATCGCCGTGATCACGGCCTTCGACCCGGCGCTTGCGAGCTGCTTCCTGTCCGACTCGGCGGTGAACCCGCTCTGGGTCGCCCTCCTCAAGGCTGCGCTTCCCGACCGGCCGCAGGGGGCACCGGCGAGCAGCGAGTTCCACTACGGGTACATCGTCTCGAGTGGGGACGGCGCCGTCGGCGCCGCGGCGCTGCGGGCGGCTGTCGACGCCTTGTGCGACGTCCCTCCCGTGCCGGCGTGGGTTTACGTCGTCATCGTGCTCTTTTCGGTCCTGCTGTCCTTGCTTGTGGGCCTGGGCGATTACATCGTCCTGGGGCGTCTGAAGGCCCGCCATCGGTCGTGGGTGACCGCCGGCGCGTGGATCGCGACCTTCGGCCTTGTCGCTTGGGCGCTGCCCAACGTTCTGCGTCGCGAGGAGACCACGCTGGGGCGCGTCACGGTCGTTGATGCGCTCCCCGCTCGTGCGCCGGCCAACGCGCCATCGGCTCGCTGGCGCTCGGGCGTCACCGCCGTCTTCGCCGCGGCCACCACGTCGGCGCCTCTCACGGCTGCCACCCCCGGACCGACGGAAATCGACGGGTTCTGGCGCGGCGTGTCGGTGCTGGCCGAGTACGACTACGGGCGTCGGTCTTCGCAGTCGGCGCCGACCACCGAGCTTGCGATCGTGCAGCGCGTCAGCGCCCTGGATGCCGGCGCCGCCGCCGCGGTTCCGCCGGCCCGCGGCCTGGAGCTGCGTCAATGGACGCTCCGGACGCTCCACGACGTCGGCCCTGCGCAACGGACCCCGGCGATCGCCTACGCGCCCGACGGGCGCGACGGCGAGTTCTCCGTCGCCGGGCTGCCGCCGGACGCGACCGTGCGGTCGGCGGCGGTGCAGACCTCCCGCGGCTGGGCCGCGCTCTCGCAGCAGCCTGGCGTACGTCGTGGAGAGCTGCTGCTGAAGGGCGGGCTCACGTTCAGCCGGACGCTTAACGGTTGGCACCAGCCCGAGGGCGACGGGCGCGCGGTGTACGCGGGCTACTACCGCGATGAGCGCGCGCCCGCGGATGGTCGGACCTATCTCGAGCTCGACGGCGCCCGCCGACGGACCGCGGCGTTCGACGCTCTGGCGGCCGGCGGCAACTTCGCCGTTGTTCACCTCCTTGTCGAAGGGCCCGGCGAGATCACGACCCCCATCCCCCACCGGGCCCGCGCCGTGACGCTCTACCGCGTCGCCGTCCCGCTTGTGCAGCCCGCGCCGCCCGACGAAGCCCCGCAGAACCCGGCAACACCATGATCCACATCGAGAAGTTGCGCAAAACCTACGGCCCGCTGGTGGCCCTGAACGACCTCTCGCTGTCGATCGGTCCGGGCGAGGTCTTCGGCTTCATCGGGCCAAACGGCGCCGGAAAGAGCACGACGATGAAGATCCTCGCCGGCCTGGTCCGGGCCGACTCGGGGAAGGCTCACGTCTGCGGGCTCGACGCGGCGACGCAGATCGACCTGGTCAAGCACAAGATCGGCTACATGCCGGACTTCCTGGGGGTGTACGACGACCTCACCGTCGATGAGTACCTCCAGTTCTTCGCCGCCGCGTTCGAGATCGGGCGCAAACGCCGCCGCGCCGTCATCGACTCGGTCCTCCAGCTGACGGACCTGACCGGCAAGCGGCATGCCATGGTCGACTCCCTCTCCCGCGGCATGCAGCAGCGCCTGGGTGTCGCCCGCGTGCTGCTTCACGAGCCTTCGGTGCTCCTGCTCGACGAGCCCGCCAGCGGCCTTGACCCGCGCGCGCGGATCGAGCTGCGCGAGCTGCTGCTCGAGCTCAAGCGCATGGGCAAGTGCATTATGATCAGCTCGCACATCCTCACGGAGCTGGCCGAGATGTCCTCGTCGATCGGTATCATCGAGCGCGGGACGCTGCTCTATGCCGGGTCGATCGACGACGCCTTTCGCGCCGCCGGGGTCGGCGAACGCGTCGCCGTCACCTTCGAGCCGGGTCCGCTCGACGCCTCCACCGCCGCGCTCCACGTCCAGGGCGACCCGCGGCTCCTGGGCGTGGACGTCGAGGGGGACACGCTCGTTGCCACCTTCGACCCCGCCCACCGCTCGCACCACTTCCTCATCGAGAAGCTTGTCGCCGCCGGGGCCCGTATCGCGGCGTTCACCCCTCGCCCCGTCCGGCTCGAAGAGGTCTTCCTCCGCATCACCAAGGGAGCCCTGCAGTGACGGCCGCGCCCGTCCAGTCCGCTGCGCCGCTTACCGAGCCCGGCTTCACGCCCGGTCGCCCCCCGCGCCTGTGGCGGCTCAAGAGGTTTCTGCGCTCGCTCAACCCGGCTCGTCTGCTCTTCGGGCCGGTCTTCCAGCGCGACATGCGCACCAGCGGCCGGCGCAAGGGCACCTACGCGGCTCGACTGCTGGTCCTTCTGGTGCCGTCGATCGTCGTCGCGCTCGTGTTCGCCGCTAACTCTTCTCGGTCCTCGTTCACCGGGAGCTCGACCGCCGCCCGGATGCAGGCCCTGCAGGACACCGCCTCCGCGGTTGCTTTCACGATCGCCTGGTGCCAACTCATCACGCTGACGTTCATCGCGCCCCTGCTTACCGCGGGTTCGATCGTGGAGGAGCGCACGGCTCGGGCCCTCTCGGTCATCGCCGCGAGCCCGCTATCGCCCGGTCGCGTGATCGGCGGGTTGTTCGCTTCCCGGATGGTGCACCTGAGTTTGCTTGCGCTGCTCCCCCTCCCGCTCATCCTCGCCATCCGCACGTTCGGCGGCCTGGAGACGTCGTTCATTCTCTGGACTAGCGCCGTCGCGGTCTGCTCTGCCGTCGCGATGGCGAGCGTGGGGCTATGGGCCTCCACCTTGGCCGCCCGGCCCGCGGCCGCGATCTCGTTCTCGCTCCTCGCCCTGGTGCTTCACTGGGCCGGGCCGCCGCTGATCGTGCTGTGCGACTCCGCCCTGCAGGGGTGGACGCAGCCCGCGTTCTTCGACGTGATGGTCGCCAGCCCGCCGCTCATTCTCGTGCTCTTCATGGATGCGCCGCCCTTCCTCGGCCTACGGATCGAGCAGGCCGCGGCGGTCAACTGCCTGATAAGCCTGGGGATCGCTGCCGGGGCGCTCCTGGCCGCCCGCTGGCAGCTCGCGCGGCTCATCGCGACCGACCGCGTGGAGTTGGTTCGCCAGCCGTCGCGCCGTCAGCGCCGCAAAGCACAGCTCGCGGCTTCGGCGAACGCTGAAACGCAGGCGCCTGGCCTGGCTGCGGGCAGCTCCGGCGAACCGGTGTCACTGGAGGCGCCCCCCACCAGCCCCGGTCCGCTCGGCGGTGACGCCGAGTCACGAACCGTCACGGGGAATCCCGTCATGTGGCGTGAGCTCCGGCAGCCTCTCTTCGCCTCGCCCGCCAAGCGCTGGATCGGCGTCATCAGTGTGCTGCTGATCATCGCGGTTATCCACATCAGCACGCTCCGGGTCTACGGCAGCGACCTCGAGCCCGTGGCGATCATCCCCGCCTGCGCCGCGCTTGCGCTGCTGATGCTCGCCGCCGCGGCCATTCCCGCCGGTTCGGTCACCACCGAGTTGGAGGCTCGCACCTGGGCCACACTGCTGACCACCCCTCTCAGCTGCTACCGCATCCTGGTCCCCAAGGTGCTCGGTTCGTTCCGCCGCCTGTGGCCACCCTTTGCCTTTGCCATCGGGCATCTGCTGCTCTGTATCGCCCGCGGGTTCGTTCACCCTGGCGCTTTGGTCTTTACGCTCCTCCACTTCGCCACTTACGCGCTGTTCCTGTGCTGCACCGGCGTCCTCCTCAGCCTTTGCTGCCGCAAAAGCGCCGTCGCCAGCACGCTCAACATCATGGTCGCCATCGTCCTGTGGCTGCTGGGTCCGATGTTTGTGGGGCTTGTCCTCGCCCTGTTTGATTCAAACCCCGGCGACGAGTTCGGTTTCCTCTTGTTCTCTCACCCGATGATTACCTACGGCGTAGGCATGGCGGGGCTGAGCGACGACTCCTCACGCTACTACATGGGTCCGCTCAACCTTACCCCCGTGCCGTTTTTCTGCCTCTGGGCGGTGTCGCTAGCGATCTACCTCGCCGCGGCTCGGCTGGTGCTGGCGTACGCGAAGCTGAACTTCCACCGACTCTCCACGGCACGGGTGTGACCGTCCCCCCCGCCCCCGCCCCCGCCCCCCCGAATCTGTCCCGCCTCCGATAACCCGTGTCGCGCCTTCATCTCTGCGGCCGGACGACCGATATCCGCTGCATGCGGCTCATCGCCCACCTTGCCGCCGTCGCCGGCGCGGCCCTCTGTCTCGCGCCCCCGCTCCGCGCTCAGCCCGCGACCTCACCGCCGAAGACGGTCGCAGTGAAACCCGCGCCGGCGCTGACTCCGCCAACGCCGGCCGCTTCGCCGCCGGCGGAACTGACCGGTCCTCCGCTGATCCTGCCGATCGAGCACCGCACGACACCGGCCGGCGAAGCGGGGGGCAGCCGTCCTACGGCGCCCTCCCCGGGGATCGACCGTCCTTCTTTCGCCGGTCGGCAGGTGAGTGTCTTCGACTTCGAGGAGGAGGCGTTCAACCCTGAAGAGGTTCCCCGCTACTGGTTCCGCGCCCAAGACGCCCAGGGTGCCCCGCGCAAGGGGTTCCCGCCGTGGAACCAAGCGGCGCTGGACGACCGCGTGGCGCGCTCCGGCAAGTGGTCGGTCAGGCTCCCGACCAAGGGGGGAAGCACGTCGCTCCGGCTCGGCTCACGGCACATCCAGGTGTTTCCCGACGCCGAATACCGCGTCTCCTGCGTCATTCGCACGGAGGGCCTCCGCCACGCCGGAGCGATGATCGAGGCCGCGATCCTCGACGCGAACGGCAACCCGATTCCCGGAGCCGTCGTCCGCTCCTATCCCGTCCAGTCCGCCGAGTCGTGGACGCCCGTCGCCGTCACCCTGCACGGCCCGTTTGTGGGGGCGCGCTCCCTCCGGATCGACCTGCTGCTGCTGCAGCCCGAGCAGTTCCCCGTCACGCGGGTTGCCGAGCAGTTCGTCCCGCGCCCTGAGGATCTCTCGGGCGCAGCGTACTTCGACGACGTCGCCGTCATCCAACTCCCGCGCGTTCGCCTGACCACCACGGCGCCGGGCAACGTGTTCGTCGGCGAGTCGTCCAAGCCCGCTCTCACCGCGCAGGTGCGCGACCTGACCGGCGAGGACCTCCACGCCGAGATCGTCACCCGCGACATCAACGATACCGTCGTCGACCGGCAGGAGATCGCCCTGGGACGCGGCGGCGCCAAAGAGCGCATCGTTCCCCGCCTGACCAAGTGCGGCTGGTACTCGGTGAGCATGAACCTCACCAAGGTCAGCAGCGTCAACGCCGAGACCGGCCAGCTCGCCCGGACCAGCCTGCTGTGGCTCAACAACACCCCGCCCGACAGCGCCGAGGACCGCACTGTCGGCGCCGCGGCCGTCAGCTCCTTCGCCCTGATCGCCGAGAACGCCAACGCGCGCCAGCTGCAGACCGTGTGGGACCTGGGTGCGCTCGTCGGCGTTTCCCGGCTTACCGCACCCGGCCCGCTCGACGATCCCTTCCCCGCCGGCGACGGCGGGCGCACCCCTCTCGAAGATGTGCTCAACTCCGCGACCACCGGCTCGGCGGAGCTCGCGGTGGGCATCTACACGCTCCCGGGCTCCCTCGCCGACCGCCTGAGGCTGGAGTCGCCCGACGTCCTTTCGCTGGGGGGCGTGCCGACCAACGAGTGGCTCAACCTGTTTGTCGAGCGCTACGGACCTGTCGGCCCGCGCGTCGGGAGCTGGCAGATCGGCACGCTTGATTCCGTCCGTCCGGGCGACGACGCTCGCCTGCTGGCGATGGTCGCTGGGCTGCGGACGGGCATCCACAAGTTCTCTCCCAATCCGCGCCTGGTCCTGCCTTGGCGCGCCGACCAGCAGTGGCTCGGACCGTCGCGCAGCAGCGGGGGGGTCAAGGGCCGGCCCTTCAACGCCGTCAGCGTGCTGTTCCCGTCGTCGTTCGCCACCGCCGAGATCCCGCGCTCCGTGGCATCGCTCCAGCCGATCCGCGACGAGGGGCTCGAGCTCACGATCGTCCCCGAGTCACTCCCGCCCGCCGACTTCGGCGTGCGCGCGGAGATGAACGACTGGGCCCAGCGCGCCGTGCTGCTCTGGGCCGCCAGCCAGCCCGGGCCGGGCCAGCCGCGTCCGCGCATCGGCCTCCGCGATCCGTGGGACCCCGCGGTGGCCGACCGCGCGGGGCTCCTCCCGCGTCCGACGCTCGCGGCGCTCGCCACCCTCAACCGGGCCGTGGCCGGCCGTCGCGTCGCCGGCGAGGTGCCCGCGGGCCCGAACGTTCACGGGCTCATCCTCGCGCCCGAGGAGGGGGGACCGGCGATCGGCAGCCTGGCCATCGGTTTCGGAGGGCTCATCGCCTGGACCGACGCGGGCGACGACGCTACCGACACCATCGCCGGCTACTTCGGCGGCGGCACGCTGACGCTCATCGATCTCTTCGGCAACCGCACCCCGATCCACGCCGAGCCGGGGACTGGCCGGCACGTCATCCCCGTCACCGGCTCACCGGTGGTTGTCGAGGGAATCGACGCCCACCTGGTGAAGTTCATCGCCGACGTCCGCATCAGCCCCGCGTTCATCCCGGCCGTCGTCGCCACGCACGACTGCGAGATCATCCTCAAGAACCCCTGGTCGACGCGCATCACCGGCGACGTCCAGCTCATCCCCCCCGAGGCCGGCGCCCGCGCGCAGCGCGACTGGTCCTTTGCGCCGAGCACACCTATCGCCTTCTCCATCGCGCCCGGCCAGACCACGCGGCTTCCTTTCTCGTTCATCTTCTCCTCCGTCGAGGAGGCGGGCGCCAAGCCGATCCAGCTGCTGGTCCGGCTCAGCGCAGACCGGCCGTACCCGCCCATGCGCATCGGCAAATCGATCACCGTCGGCCTGCAGGACCTGGACCTGAACGTCACCGCGAACCTCGGCCCGCGCGAGGACGGGCCCAACGTGATCATCACCACCACCGTCACCAACAGCGGGCGTCTCACCCGCACCCTGCAGCTCTCCTCGCACGCCGCCGGGTTCGCGACGCAGAGCCAGCCGATCGTCGACCTCGCGCCCGGCGAGACCGCCGTCCGTCGGTTCATCCTCAACAACGGCGCCGAGGCCCTGGCCGGCCGCAGGATCCGCGTGCTGCTGGTGGACGTCGACGGGGCGGAACGGTTGAACAAGTACGCGGTAGTGCCGAACTAGCCCGGACTCCGCGAGCCGCGCGCCATACCCAGCGCCCGCGCGTACTCCTTTTCAAGCTCCGCGACCATCGTCGGCGCGCTGAAGCGGTTCAGGCACATCGACCGCCCGCGTTCCGCCATCGCCGCGCGCTCCGCCGGGTGATCGTGCAACCACACCACAGCGTCCCGCAACCCCGACCGGTCGCCGAGCCGTACAAGCTTCCCCGTCTCGCCCTCGATGCACGCTTCCCCCGTTCCGTCGACGTCGTAAGCCACCGGACAGACGCGGCCGAGCAGGGCCTGCGGCACCGTGCGCGGCAGCCCCTCGCGGTAGCTGGGATGTGCCAGCACGTCCATGGCACGGATGAAGAACGGCACGCGCTCGCTCGGCACGAGCCCGGTCGTGACCACCTGACCGCGCACGCCCATCGCGTCTAGACGCTGATAGAGCCTGTCCTTGAGCCAGCCGTCCCCCACCCACAGCAGCTTCCAGCTTGGACGCTTCTTCAACTCGTCGCCGAGGGCGTCGAGAAGGTCGTCGTGCCCTTTCTGGGCGCTCAGCCGCGCAACCGTGCCGATCACAAAGTCGCCGTCACCCAACCCCGCGTCCCGCCGTGCCGCCCGCCGCACCGAACCGTAGGGATCTTCGGCCACGTAGCGCTCTACCTCCATGCCGCTGTAAACCGTGCGGTACTGCTCTGGCCGCCCGATCCCTTCGGCGAGGTACTTGCTTGTCATTGCGTTCGCCACGCTCAGGATCAGGTGACAGCGTTTGGCGGCCCACCGCTCGCTGGCGACGTACACGCCGCGCACCAACCGGTTCTGCCCGTCATAGAACGGCGGCCCGTGGATAGTGTGCACCACACCCATCGGCCGCTTCGTCTTCTTCAGCACCGACCATGCCGCGCCCCGCCCCACCACGCCCGCCTTGCTGCTGTGGGTGTGCACGATGTCGGGCTTGAGCTCTCCGATCAGCGCCCGCAGCTGCCCCAGGGACCTCCAGTCGTACCAGGGATGCACCGCCCGCACAAGCGACGGCACGACGTGTCGCTCAATTCCGCGCCCGTCTCCGGTGCGGAACTTCTCCACTCGCTCCAGCAGCGACCCCTCCGGGCCGTAGATCGGCCCAAACGCCAGGTGCACGTCGTGCCCGAGCCGCGCCTGCCCTTCGCATGAGAGGACGGTGTTCTCCTGCGAGCCGCCGAGGATCAGCCGGGTTGAGATGTGGAGGATGCGCAACGCCATGAAGATAGCAGCGGCCTTTGTCGGATGATCTACATGTCGGCCGCCATGGTCCCATCCTGATCGATCCAGTAGCACTCGTACGCGGCGTTCGGCCACGCCTCCCACTTGATCGCAAATCCGCCCGACGACGGTCGCAACAGCTTGAAAGGCATGGTGCTGGTGAGCGGCTCGGGAACACTGGAGAGATGCCCCGGCACGAGCGCGTCGAGTGAATCCGGAAGAGAGCCGCGCTCACGCTGATATGGCAGCACCGCCAGGCGGATCCTCTCCGCACGCGTGGCCGTCTCGGCCGTGATCTGCTCGTCGGTCATCCCCTTTGCAGCCGCCGGCAGGCGTGTGCCCGAAAGACGGCCGAACTGCCGCCGCACGCCCCCGCCTGGCCAGACGAACCCAACGACATACATAACGGCGAACACCGTGAGCACCATCGCCGAGATCCCGAGAGCCCGCTTCATGCGGGATGATTGGCGGTCGCGGGACTTGCCATCTCCCACCACTCTCCGATGGAGTTCGTTCATCGTGTAACCACTCATTCGACGAACTGCGGCTCTTGGCCAATACCCATCCGCCACCGCTTCCCATGCGCATCATTCCACTCGATGGCCGGCTTACCCGTTGAGTCAGCACGCAGCTCGAACCCCTCCCCGATCAGACGGGGGATTGCATCTGGCAGGATGTAACCACCAGCAAGCTCCTCAAGACGCGTCGGCGTGCGCTCCAAGTCCGATTCGAACGCGCTCACCGCGCTCAGCAGCATGCGAGCCTTGATGAGCCGACGGTTATGCGTCGGGCGGCCAGCGACGCCGTGGCCGATGTTTGCCAGAACGATCGCCACGATCAGCGCGGCAGCCAGAACAACGCCGCTGCGCACCAGCACGCCGCGGGTTGTCCACGAAAGAGCCACTCCGTTACTCCTGAACGGCCAATGTCTGCGCTCGTACTCCGCAGCCGCCTTGCTGGCGGATGCGATCTGGTCACGTACCTCACCTCGGACCGCCACCGCCGCTCACGCGTGCCGCGGGGTTCGGCCGCACTCCGGACATACCGCCAGCCCCTCCGCCGGATAACCGCATCTCTCGCAGACTCCCGTCGGCACCGCGCGCCATCGCCACGACCACGCCGCGTAGGCGGCCGCCCCGCAACCCAGCGGCCACAGCGACACCTCGACCCAGGCGCCCCCGGGCCCGGTGCGAACGTCGCAGTCGAGATCGAACAACCAGGGCTGCGCCCACATTCCCAGTCGCGGCGTCGGACCTGCCGCGGTGCTGCTGGCGTACCCGACCGACGCCTCGGCCATCCAGATCACCGGAGATCCGGCGCCGCCGGTTGACCAGGCGATGCTGTGCCGAGCGGCCGCCAGGAACAGCGACCCGGCCGCCGCCGCAAGCACGACCGTCCACCAGCGCACCCGCTTCGATCGCTGGAAGACCCGGCGCGTGGTCATGGCGGCAGCATACACGCTCGCGGAGCCCCTACAAGCGTCAGCTGCGCGCGCTCGCCCGCTGCCCCGGATGTTGGCACGCCTGCTACTCCGGATACCAGATGCGCTCCAGGCAGAGCCCCTGCGGCGGCGCGGTGAGCCCCGCTTTCGCCCGGTCCCGGCTCTCCAGCGCTTCTCTGACTTGCTCCACACTCTTCTGGCCCAGGCCCACCTGCATGAGCGTCCCCGCGATGATCCGAACCATGTTCCACAGAAACCCATTCCCCTCCACTTCCATCCGCACCACCCGGTTGCCCCCATCCCCCGAGCCTGCATCGCTCACCGACAGCGAATAGACCGTCCGCACGGTCGTCAGCCGGCCGTGCCCCGCGGCGGCGAAGGCGGCGAAGTCGTGCTCCCCCACCAGCAGCTCGGCCGCCCGGTTCATGGCCGCGACATCAAGCTCGCCCCGCGGGAGCCAGTTCACCACGCGCCGCGTCCATACCGGCTTGACCGGCCCGACGCTGAAGGTGTAGGAGTACATCTTCTTCACCGCGTCGCCGATCGGGTCGAACCCCACCGCGACCTCTGACGCCGCCAGCACGGTGACGTCGTCCGGCAGTCGGCTGTTGACCGCGGCCATGAGGCGGTCGGCGCCGCGCTCGCTGGGCCACCCGGTTCCCTTGCCGTCCGGGAGCGTGCTGAACGCCGCGACCTGCCCGCGCGCGTGCACACCGCTGTCGGTCCGCGACGCGCCGACGAGCTCAACGCGCTCCCGGCACACGCCCCGCACCGCCTGCTCGACAACCCCCTGCACGGTCCGCAGGGCCACGCGCCCCTCGCGTTCACTGCCCATCAGCGGCGTCCGCTCTCCGTATGCCGCAGTGACACCGGCTCCCTCGCCGGCGGCGGCGGGCGCCTCCGGCGGCTCCTGCTTCTGCCACCCGCAGAACTCCGTCCCGTCGTACGCGATGGTGAGCCGGTACCGCGGCATCTAGATCCGGTTCCCGGCGCCCCCCCCGCCGGCTCCTCCGCACCCAGCCGCGTCCGCTTCACAGTTCAAGACCCGAGCGACAACCACCGTGCGGTCGTCCTGGTGCGGCCGGCCGTGCGCGTGCGCCTCAACCCGCGCGATAAGCCCCGCGAGATACTCCCCCGTCGTCGATCGCTCTTGGCGCAGCGTGTCGTCCAGCCTTGCATCGCCGAACAGCTCGCCCTCGCCGTTCATCGCCTCGGTGATCCCGTCGGTGTAGAGGGTCAGCACGTCGCCCGGCGAGAGCTGGATCGTCGTGTCGGAATACTCCCAGTCGTCCTGGATCCCCAGCGGCAGCCCTTGTGCCTGGTCGAGCGGGAGCACCATCGACGCGCCCCCTTCGGCCGGCACCGCCTGGCCGCTCTCTCCCCCCAGTTCCACCGCGCTGAGCTTCGAGCCCGCGTTCGCCAGACGCAGTCGCGGAGGGTTGTGACCCGCCGACGCGTACCGCAGCTCTCTGGTTCTTCCGTCGTAGGTCGCGTAGAACGCCGTCACGAACGTGCCGTTCCCGCGCGTGTAGCGCTCGCAGAGCTGCCGGTTGACGAACGACATCCAGTGGCGCGGCTCGGGCGGCATGTCGCGCGGGTGCAGGTGGGCGATGGCGTGCAGGATCGCCATCAGCACCGCCGCGGGCGTGCCGTGCCCCGACACATCTGCGATCAGGATGCCGATGCGTTCCTCGCCCAGATCGAAGAAGTCGTAGTAGTCGCCGCCCGCGTTGCGGCTGGTCTGGTAGTGGGTCGCCAGGTCAAGCCCCGCGCAGACCGGAAGCTCGATCGGCAGCAGCGAACGCTGCATGTCCGCCACCGCCTTCAGCTCACGGTCAAGCGCGTCGTACGCCTCCTTGAGCTGGCGCGACAGCACCAGGTTGCTCGTCGCCCGCCCGAACAGCCCGCTCTGCATCACCAGGTCGGGGAATCGCTCGGGGTCGAACCCGTCGCGCTTGTTGCTCAGCACCACCACGAGGTTCAGCCCCACGCCGCCGTCGTATTGGGGGATGGCCACGATCGACCGCGCCCCCATGAACAGGTCGCCGCACGGGTCGTCGTCGCTCAACCGAAGGTCGGGGATGAGCACCGGCACGTCGCCGTAGAGCAGCTCCCCCAGCAGCCCGCGGTCGTGCAGCGGCAGGCGGTGCCCCTCGCGCCACGGGTCGGGCTGGCCGGCGCCGCCCGCCCGCTCCCACGCCGACGCACGGGACACCTTGTACCACGGCGCCTCGAGCCCGCGCCGCGAGACGCTGATGATCCCGTCGTTGGGGAGCAGCTCGCGCGTCCGCTCGCGCCACATGCGCACCACGGCTTCCGGGTCGCTCTGGCCGCTCATGTCTCGCATGAGGGCGACCACCGCCGCCAGGCGCTCGCGCCACGCCCGGCCCGCCGGCGCCGTGCTCGCCCTAGTATCAGTCATACTTGATGGTTTGCGCCGGCTCCGAAGAGGCACGCTCGTTCTCTCGCTCGCGCCGCTTCACCGCCCAAACGCCGTAGGTGCGCCGCCAGTAGAAGAAGATCGCGGTCCCCAGCACGACGACGACCGTGATGAACACCACCATGAAGACGATCGGGTTCACGCGTCATCGTAGAGCGTCAAACCGTCGGTGAGAACGGCGGCGGCCCGGCGTTTCCGCCGGGCCGCGCGAGAGAGAAAGCAGTCTTCCGCGTCGGAACGCGCCCTCTCCATGGCGCGGACTGACCCGGATCAGCGGCGGCGGCGGAACGCGGCCAGCGTGCCCAGGCCGAAGAGCGCGGCGGCGCCGGGCGTCGGCGTGACGTTGACGAACATCTCCGTGGAGGAGACGGGCGTTCCACCGCGGATCACGTCGAGCTGGAAGCGGTACGTGCCGGTCGCGTTGGGGTCAAAGAACCGCGGCGCTGCGCCGCTGATCGCCAGAAAGATCGGGTCGTTCCAGAAGGAGAAGCCGGGGTTCTGAGAGTCCTGAAGCAGCGAGAGACTGCCGGCGCCGCCGGCCTGCATCAGCGCCGACATGTTGTACGTGCGCTGATCGACGCCCGCCGTCGGGTCCCAGTCGATCGTCAGCAGCACCAGGTTGTTGAAGAAGTTCTGCCCGTTGCTCTGCTGGGTGTTGGTGTTGAGGTTGATGTGGTAGGAGAAGTTCCACGCCGCGGTGCCCGGCGCGATCGTCGTCGCCGAGCCGTCGGTATAGGCGTTGCCGTTGCGGTAGGAGTAGGTGTTCAGTGTCAGGCTGTCGCGAAGGGCGTTGTCGCCCGGGCCGCGCACGCCGAAGCGGTAGAAGCTCGTCAAGCCGGTCTGAACCTCGGCCGGCACGTTGTTGTGGACGACGAAGTTGGCGTTGGGGATCCCCGTGCCCGGGAAGAACGTCGGCGTGACCGACGTGTCGTAGACGGTCTGGGCCGAGGCACCGACGGCCAGGGCGAGGACGGTAAGTGCACAGACGCGGTTCTTCATGGCTCTCTCCAGCAGGGCTGCCGTCTCTCGACGGCGGGTCACGGAACGCGCCGACCCGTGGCCGGCGCAACGCGGGGGTGGCCGC
>DASPMT010000189.1:0-5741 GCA_035626935.1 Phycisphaerales bacterium
CCCCGTTGCGACTGGTTCGCGAGCACCCGCTGCTGATCGTGCCCGCGGTGCCAGTCGTGCTGCTTGTGTGGTGCGTAGTCGGCGGCGCTGTATGCCGTTCGTGCGCCTGCGAGGTTTCGCTGCGCGCGGCGCTGCCGTGGCGGCAGGCGATCGGGTTCGGCGTGCGCAAAGCGCCGGCGCTGTTTGCGGCGCTGGCGGGCCCGCTGGTGCTGGTTTGGCTGGCGTGTCTGGCGCTGCGCGTGCTGGGGCTTGTCTTTTTCACGACCAAGGTCATGGGCGCGCTGGGCGCGCTGCTCTTTATCGCCCCCCTGCTCCTTTGCATCGTCATCGCCGTCGCGCTCTTTGCCTACATGCTGGCCCACCCGCTGCTCATTCCCGCCGTCGCGTGCGAGGGGACAGATTCGTTCGACGCGGTGCAGCGCTGCTACGCCTACGTGCTCTCCCGTCCGGGGCGGCTGGTGGGGTACATCATCATCTCCGTCCTGGCCGTCCTCCCGGCGGTCTTCATTGTCAGCTCGGTGGTCATGACCGCGGCGATGCTGGCCCTGTGGATGCTGGGATCGCCCGCGCACGCCGAGGTGCCGACGATCCACGCCCCTTTTTCGCCTGGAAGCGGGCATTTCGGCTTTGCCGTTAACATGACCACCCTCTGGGTCGTGGTCGTCGCAGCGGTGGCCGCGGCCTACTTCATCTCCCTTTACTTCTGTGCCGCCACCACCTTGTACCTGGTGGTGCGCCGGCTGGTGGACGGGCAGGACATCGCGGAGCTGTGGGTGCCGACCGCCGCGCCGTCGCCCCTCGGCCTGCCGACCTCGCCCGCGGCTTCAGTTCCGACGATCCCTGAGAAGGCCGATTACACCTGATGTCGTTCACCCCCTCCATGTCCGACGGTTGCCTGATGCTCAGCGAACCCCGCGCCGCCCTGATCCGGCGCCTCGCCGGAGCGCTGGCCGAAGCGTCTACAGCGTCGCTCACGCTCCAGGAGCCCGGCAGTGAGCCGCGCCCGCTCGCGGCTCGGACGACCGACCTGCCGGCGCTGCTGCGTCCGGCGCCGATCGGCACCCGCCTGAAAACCCCTGACGGCTGCACCATCACGCTGACCGACGAGGGGTGCACAATTTCCAATCCGGGCAGGGCGTTGCTCGAAGCACTCGGGCCGACCAACCGATAAAGGCCTCAGCTCTTGTGCCGACCCTCGCGCGGTCGCCGTGCGCCCATCCCATGATCACGCCTCAACCCACCCCCCCCGCTTCGACCGTCCCTCAGCCGCGCACGGTTGTGCACGTCACCCACGAAGCGATTGATCACCTGGGCGGGATCGGGACCGTGCTGGCGGGACTGATCACCAGTGATCGTTACCGCGCAACGGTGGCTCGCTCGCTCCTTGTCGGCCCCCTCCAGTACCCGGACCGGGCCACCCACGACCCGCGCACGCGTCTGGGCGAGCACGCCGTGGCCTGCCACTACAGCGGCCCGGAGCACCACGACCCGCACCACCTGGGCGCGCTGCTGCAGCCTGTCGAGTGGGCGTTTGGAACACGCATCGTCTACGGAACGCGCACGTTCCATCGGCCCGGCGACGAGTCGGTCACCGCCGAAGCGGAGGTGCTGCTCATCGACGTGAGCAACCCCGACCGTAACCGGCTGGCGATGCTGAAGTGGTGGCTCTTTGAGCACCACCGCATCGAGAGCAACCGGTACGAGCACTCGTGGGACTTCGAGGAATACACGCGGCTGGCAGGTCCGGCGTACCACGCCGTCGCCGCGCTGCTCGGCCAGGCGCCCTCCGGCGTGGCTCGCACCGCCGGACCGGCGGTGCTGATCGCCCACGAGTTCATGGGGGTGCCGACCGCTCTGCGCGCCGGCGCAGACCGCGAGCGGTTCCGTACGCTGTTCCACGCGCACGAGTGCTCGACGGGGCGGCGGCTCACTGAGGACCACCCCGGGATGGACGCGGCGTTCTACCCGGCGATGAACCGGGCGATGGAGAAAGGGGAGTCGGTCGGCGAGGTCTTCGGCGACCAGTCCGCGCACCCGCGCCACGCCCTGATCAGCCGCGCCCACGTGCTCGACGGGGTGATGGCCGTCGGGCCCGAGACGGCCGACGAGCTCCGGTTTCTCTCGCCGCAGATGCGCGAGAGCCGCACCAGGGTCGTCTACAACGGCCTGCCCGCCCGCAAGGTCACCCTTGCCGACAAGAAAGGCTCTCGCTCGCTGGTGGACGCCTACCTGCACAAGACGCTCGGATTTGCGCCGGACTACCTGATCACGCACGTCACACGCCCGGTTCCCAGCAAAGGGCTGTGGCGCGACCTGACGCTCTGTCGCCACCTGGCTTCCCACCTCGCCGAGTCGGGGAGAACGGCCGTTTATCTGCTTCTCACCGCGGCGGCCCCCACGCGCACCCGCGCGCAGGTGGAGGACATGTCGGCCCGGTACGGCTGGCCCCTCGCCCACCAGCAGGGGTTCCCGGATCTGGTGGGACCCGAGGTGGACCTGTACCACCAGATGCAGTCGTTCAACGTACACGTCGACTCCACAGGGAAACGCAAGGGGGGGCAGCCGCGGCCTGTCACCGCGCTGCTGATCAACCAGTTTGGGTTCTCGGCCGATCGATTGGGCGCTCATGCACCGGCCGGGCTCACCACGGCCGATCTGCGGCGAGCGGCCGACGCCGAGCTGGGGATGAGCACCTACGAGCCGTTCGGCATCGCTCAGCTCGAGCCGCTGCACGCGGGAGCCGTCTGCGTCACATCGACCGTCTGCGGGTGCATGGGGCTCGTGCAGCGGGCGATGAAACACGCGAAACTCGAAACCTGTGACGTCGTCATCCCGGCTGACTTCGTGAGCGACAAGACGCTCGCACCCGGCCACGAACCGGTCGAGGCGCTGGCGCTAACGGCCGCGCAACGGCTCGAGCATGAAGACCGCGTCTGCGGGCGGCTGGCCGAGCTGCTCGCCCAGAAGCTCCCAAAGAGCGACGCCGACCGCGAGCGCCTGCTCAAGCAGGGCCAGACCCTCGCGCCGCTCATGAGCTGGGAGGCGGTGGTGGAATCGGACTTCATGCCCGCGATCGAGGAGGCGCTCCGCCAGCGTTGACGCGGAGGCGGCGGCACGTGTGCCGCTCGGATCGGGTGCGGAGCGCCCCAAAGCAGCGTCCTTCCCAATCGGCCTGTCAGCGCTTCCTGTCAGTCGGGTCACCCCCGGTTGAGTGGCATCAGGTGCTCTTGGCCCATCTTCTCGGGGAGGGATTCCAGCGCGAGCGCCTGCTCAACTGTCCACTGCCCGACACGGGTCCGCCGCAGTGACGTGAGGCACCCACCCGTCCCCAGCACGCCGCCGATGTCACGGGCCAGCGAGCGGATGTAGGTCCCCTTGCCGCACTCGACCTCGACTGTCAGCAACGGCCACGTGTACGCCTTGACCTCAACGCGGTCGATCCGCACGGGGCGCGCAACGAGCTTCACATCCTCGCCGCGGCGGGCCATGTCGTATGCCCGTTTGCCGTCGACCTTCATTGCGCTGAACACGGGGGGCGTCTGCGGCACTGCGGGGCCGACGAATCTTGCGCACGCCGCGTTCACCGCCTCGCGCATCGGCGGTGTCTGCGCCTGCACCACCGTCTTCTCCCCTTCCTGGTCGTCGGTTGTTGAGAAACAGGAAAGGTCAATCTGCGTCAGGTAGACCTTCGTGCCCGCCATGACGCTCTCGCACAGCTTGGTCGCCTTCCCGACCATCACCACCAGCACGCCCGTCGCCAGCGGGTCGAGGGTGCCGCCGTGCCCGACCTTCACGCGCTTGGGCGCGCCTCCCTGCACCAGCCGCCAGCGGATCCGCCGGCAGACGTCCATCGACGTGGGGCCTAGCGGCTTGTCGATCACCAGCAGTCCGCACGGGGCAGGCTGCGCGGGTCTGCCGTCGGCGGGCGTCATGGCCGCTCCTTCCAGGCCGGCGGCGGCGGGTCGCTGTACTTTCCGTCGCTCCACCGGACGGGCGCCAGCACCGCGTAGTTGCCGAACACCCACGCGTCGCGGTGCAGGGCATCGGCGTCGCCGGTTCCGATCAGGATCCCCGCGGCGTTCAGCTCAAGCCATTTCGCCTGGTCCGCGGCGCGAATCTTCTCGACCCGCCCGCGGCTCTGGAACACCACACTGTCCTCGTGGTAGACCGACGCCAGCGGGCGCTCGCCGTGCGGATCGAGCTCACGGACACGATCGAAGAGCCGCTCGGTCAGGTTGCCCGTAAGGAGCTTGGGCTTCTGCATCCGCACCAGCACCGGCACGACCGCGTGCAGCGTCATCGCCAGCATGAAGCCGCCCGCGACAACGCCCCCCACCGCCGCCAGGACCCAGCGCTGACCGCGGATGAACTGCACCGATACGAGCAGCACGCCCCACACCGGCAGGCAGACAAGGCCCACGATGAACACCAGGGCGTGGGCTTTGAGCTCCGGCGGGTTCTCGCTGATCCAGACGGCGGCTCCGGACGCGAGGGGCATCAGGGCGCCGACCGCGAACCAGCTCCAGACGCCGGCGCGTCCGCCGGTGCGCAGGCGGGCCTGCGCTGCGAACAGCTCCCGCGCGGTCAGCAGCGCCAGCGCCGGCAGAAGGGGCATGGTGTAGTGCGGCAGCTTGGCCGGTGACAACTCGAACACTACCCACGCCGGCACGATCCACGCGAGCAGGAACAGCTCCGCCCGCCGACCGTTTGCGACCTTCCGCGTCGCCGCGAGGCGCGACCGCACGCGCCGCCACCAGCTTCCATGCGCGCGCCCGATTCCCCAGGCTCGCTCGACGGCGCGGCCGATCGCCGGCCAGACCATCAGGCACGCGGGCCAGAAGAGCACCCCGAGCAGCAGGATGTGCAGGCCCGGCGGCAGGAAGACGCGACCGCCGTCCTTCGCGCCCGTCGCCGCCCGCAGGAAGACCTCCTTCCAAAGCTCGCGCCAGTAGTTGCCGAGGCCCACCTGCTCACTCAGCATCCAGACCCACGGAGCCACCATGGCTGCGGTTACAGCGACCCCCAGCAGCGGCCGCGAAGCCCGCGGCACGCGCAGGCTCCGCTCAGCGGCGCACACGGCCGAGATGGCGCCGACGACCACCAGCGGTGCAATGAACCCCTTCGCCAGCACACCCAGCCCCAGCCACACCCACATTCCAAGCGCCCAGAGAAGCGTCGAGCGCCCTTCATGCTTCACCAGCCGCCACAGGCAGACCATCGCTCCGACGGTGCAGAGCGTGAGCAGCTGGTCGGCCCGCGCCTGGTGCGCATCCCACACCACCATCGGCGAGACCGCCAAGAGAGCCGCGCCCAGCCAAGCTGCCCGCGGGTCGAGCAGCCGCCCCCCCGCTCCCAGGCGCCATGTCATCAGCACCGTCCCTACCGCGCACAACAGGCTCGGCAGCCGGTACATCCACATCGCGTCGCGTGACGGGTCGCCGCCCGTCCACACCCAGGCGCTCGCGACCTGCAGCCAGTAGACCAGCGGCGGCTTGTTGAGCCGCGGCCTCGTCACATACATCGGCACCACCCAGCCGCCGGCGTGCATCCCGACCGGCAGCCCGGTGCTCTCATCGGTTCTCACGTCGCGCTGCGACGCCGACAGCGCCGCCGCTTCGAACATCTGACGACTCGCCTGCGCGAACCGGCACTCGTCGCGGTCCACCGGAGGGATGGTCCACAGACCCGGCAGATACACTGCCAGACAGAGCACCACCAGCGATACGCCCGCCCAGCCCCAC
>DASPMT010000190.1:0-3150 GCA_035626935.1 Phycisphaerales bacterium
TTGGCCGCGATGTTGCCGGCGATGGCCCCGACGATGTTGCACCCGCCGAGCGTGAGCAGGGAAGCAAGGGAAAGAGCGGTGATAAGTGCACGCACCGAGGGGCTCCTGGAGGCGAGGCTGGCGGCGGCGGGGCGGTCTGGGGGCGGCATCCTTACGCCGGGTTCCAAGTCACAAACGTGTACGCCCACGAGCCGAGCCAGATCCCCGCGGCGATCCATAAAGCCTTGGGGGTCAGGAGTTTACCACAAAGTTCGAGCGAGCGGGAGCCGGTCAGCGCTGTGTGAAGGCAGACCCAGAGCATGGCCGCGACCCCTAGGGAAGCCAACATCCCGCCCGGCTGGGTCGTGAACGCCTTCAGGTAGTTGCCGTGAGCGGTGTGCGTAAAGGCCGTGGTCATCCCGCAGGTCGGGCAGGGCTTGCCTGTGGCGACGGCGAACCCGCAGGGGGCCATGCCAAGCTGGCGGTGAGTCCCGTGGCCGACGGGGTTTGCGCGCAAGGTAGCAGCCAGCAGCAGGACCGCCAGCATCCCCACCGCGGCGACGGCCGCGCCGATACGCGTTGCCCGCCCCGCCCTCTGGGGGTAGGTTGTCGGGGGTGTCACAGCGGTTGACGGCGGTGTGGCGGTGTTCGCCTGTGACATCGGACCAGTCTAGGGGCCGGCGCCGCGCGGTTCAGGCGGCGGCGCGGCGGCGCTCGTGCTCGTCCGCCCTGATGATGATCGAGCGTGACTGGGAGTTCTGCTCGTCGTCGCGCACCGCCAGGCGCAGCGCGGCCTCGCGGTCCAGGAGATCGCGGAAGCAGGCGACGTCGCTGAACGGCTGATCCAGCAGGAGCACGCGCAACCCGATCTGCCCCAGGGCGGCGGCGCCCGACGCTTCCGCAAGTGTGCCGCCGGCGAGCGTCCAAGCGGGGGCGGGCGGCGAGGCCTCGACCGACTTGTCGAACTCCTCGACCATGGCGGCAAGGCGTCGCTCCAGCGTGGCGCTCGAGCCGGTGGCGATGAACCGGTCATCTCCGAGGTGTGCGATGAAGGCCTCGTCGTCACCCGCGACCAGGTGACTCCGGAGCAGCGACGCAACGTCCTGGATCAGCCGGTCGCCCATGTCGTAGCCGTAGCACCCGTTGTAGCGGCTGAAGCCGCGGATGTCGATGAACGCGGCGTCGATCCCCGCCTTGCGCCCGGCGATCAGCGACTTGGCGCGCTTCTCGCTGGCGATCTTGCCCGGCAGGCCGGTGAGCCCCGCGGCCGAGCCGCCCCACAGACGCGTCTCGCCGACGGTGGCCGCAAGCAGGCGGCGCATCGTGACGATGCCGACGATCTCGTCGTGTTCGGCGACGATGAGCGGGTCGGCCAGGTACTGGTCCTGGCGCGAGGAGACGAGCTCCAGCCCTTCGCCGATGGTGGCGGTGGGGGGAAGCGTTCCCAGGTCTGCGGAGCTGATGAACCCGATCTGCATGCGCGGGTCCGCCGATCGGGCGGCGTTGAGCATGTGGTCGCGTCCGCACCAGCCGACCAGCCGCGTCCCGTCGAGCACCGCGATCCCGAGTGATTCGGGCTTGCGGAGCATCGAGAGGGCAAGGTCTCCCAGCGGTGTGGTCATCTGCGCCGACTCGACGGGTTGGCAGAGCGACGCGAGGGTGGAGCGGCGGGGGTCGTCGCCGCGGCTCTGCTCGCTCTCCTGCCAGCGGGCGCGGGTCCAGGCGGCGAGCTTCGGATCGATGGTCTGGTAGGCGGCGCTGGGGCGCGCGATGAGGAAGCCCTGCACATAGCGCACGCCCAGGCTGATGAGCGCGGCCAGCTCCTCATGCCGTTCGATCCCTTCGGCGATGACGTTCACGCCGG
This sequence comes from Phycisphaerales bacterium, assembly GCA_035626935.1. Taxonomy (GTDB): domain Bacteria; phylum Planctomycetota; class Phycisphaerae; order Phycisphaerales; family UBA1924; genus JAJTGZ01. Next base: position 1,844 of record DASPMT010000190.1, read on the forward strand.
AGAGCCGTGCGAAGTGCACCATGAAGCGAATGAGGTTGAGCTTGTAGCGGTTGCGGTCGATGCCGCTGACGAGCTCGCGGTCGATCTTGATCCAGTGCGGGCGGAGCATCATGATGCGCGTGAGCCCGCTGGTGCCGGCGCCGACGTCGTCGATGGCGATCTGGAAGCCCAGCTGCTTGAGCTTCTGCACCTGCTGCGCAACGCGCTCGAGGTCGTCGCCGCCGGCCCGTTCGGTGATCTCCAGCACGACGCGCGACGGCGTCAGGCCGGGGACCGACTCGACGAGTTCCTGCATCCGCTGCGGGAAGCGCGGGTCGGTGAAGACGTCGGGCGTTGAGTTTGTGAAGAGCAGAACGCCGTTGGGGAAGTCACCCGCCGACTCGAACGAGGAGCGGCGCGTGACGTCCTCAAGGTCCCAGAGGCGTCCGTCGCGCTCGGCCATGTCGAACATCGCGCCCACGTGCGGGACGCCGGTGCCCTTGTTGGGCCGGGCCAGCGACTCAAACCCGCTCACCTCGGCGTTCTCCACGCAGACGATCGGCTGGAAGACCGTGCTCACCGCGCGCTGCTCGATGAGCGCGTCAAGGAACGACGGATCGGGCAGCGGCGCGGCGTTCTTCGGGTCTGCGTTCATAGCGACTCACTTGTGGGCACGCGCTCGCGGTGCGCGGGGCGTGTACACAGCGAGTGGATCGGCCCCGACGCAGGGCGGCTCCACCCCGCGCGGGGATCGAGCCCCCCAGGCGGGTCGATCTTCGCGGGCTGGGTCGTCGGTCCGGTCTATGTCGGCGGTTATCGCGCACACACCCCGCGCCCGTGCGGTGCGCTTCCCCGCAACGGGGCGTGACGGCGGCTGCGGGGGTCAATCGAAGCTGAAAACGCCCTTGCGGTAGCCGTAGATGTACGCCACCACCGACGTGAACAGGAAGAACAGGATGCGCCCGAGCCAGATGGCGCCGTCGGTTACGTCCATGTTCAGGTTGCGGAAGGTCACCGCCCAGGGGTACAGGAAGATGATCTCGATGTCGAACACCAGGAAGACCATCGCGATCAGGTAGAACCGCACGTTGAACCGCTTGCGGGCCGAGCCGAAGGGGTTCATGCCCGACTCGTACGTCGCATCCTTCACAGCGCCGTGTCTGCTGGGCCCGAGAATCTTCGTCGCCACCAGGTTCATCGCGACAAACCCGATCGCCGCCAGCAGTAGCAGCAGGATCGGCAGGTAGTTGACGGCCGCGGCGTCGGCGGCGAGGGTGACGATGGGTGACGAGGTCATAGGGCGCGGGCTCCGTCCTTGGGCGGGCTGA
>DASPMT010000191.1:0-2526 GCA_035626935.1 Phycisphaerales bacterium
GGGTCCAATGCGGGCGCTCACTACTGCCAAAGCCGGTGCGGACGGGAACGGGGCTATTGGGGTGGACCGCGACCGCGCCCCCGTTTACGTGGACGTAATCGTCCTCGCCAACGCGGACGATCACTCCCCACCACCGCGACGCCACCCACACGCCAGCCACGATCACGCCGAGGGTGAGGAACGTCCAGCCCGCGGCTCTTCGCTTGCGTCCGATCTTCTTTGGTGGGCGCGGCTTCTTCATCCGGTGTCGGCAGTCTACCGGAGAAGGGAAAAGACAAAGACGTTTCTTTGATAGGGTCGGGCCCAGCCCTGTTGCGTCAGCGCGGGGCTCGCTCTTGGCCGGACCCATGGAGGTCAACGCTCAACCGGCGGCGGATGTTCTCCGCGCACCCTCGGCCTCCATGGGTCCGGACGAGAAATGCATCCGCAGGCCTGAGTCGACCATGCTCCGACCCTATCAAAAAGAAGTCTTGAGCGATGAGTCCTGAGTGCTGAGCGTCGACGAAGGCTTCCCGCACTCGGGGCACGCCGCGCCGTCACCAAGCCCTGCGAGCGAGTAGCCGCACTTGGCGCATATCCCCTTCAGCGCACGCCGCCGCGCGAGGATGCCGGAGCGGAAGAGCAGCGCGGCGCAGCTCCAGAGCAGAAGGGGTGTGGGCCAGAGCGGCTGGCGAACCCTCATCTGCTGATACTGAGATTTCGGAGCGTTGCTGAAGTACTGATATTGCCAGCTCCAATCCCATGTGACCTTGGCAAGTGAGTTCGTCCACTGGCCCGTGGGACGAAGGTCGGGGACGGGATCCACGTACTCCACGTGAAGCACCCCCGCAGCGACCCAAATCTGCAGAAGCGAATCCCCTCGCATGCGTCCCCAGAAAGCGCTGCGCCACCCGCTCGCCACCCACACCGCCGCCACGACCACGCCGAGGGTGAGGAGCGTCCAGCCCGCGGATCTCCGCTTGCTTCCGACCTTCTCGGGTGGGCGCAGCTTCTTCATTCGGTGCGTCGAGTCTACCGCCTTTCACTCGTGGCTCGTGACTCAGCACCCAAGACCTTTCTTGATGGGGTCGGGCCCAGCTCTGTTGTCTCAGCTCGGGGCTCGCTCTTGGCCGGACCCTCGGTGGTCGGGGGGGCAGCGCAAGGCGGCGGCGTGCGCCGGCTCGCGCACCCTTCGTTTCCATGGGTCCGGGCGAGAGCGGTGTCCGCACACCGGAATCGTCCATGCCCCGACCCTATCAAGAAGAACGCTTGAGCGACGAATCCTGAGTGCTGGGAGAGGATGAGGCCTTTCCGCACTCTGGATTCGGCACGCTCCCAAGCCCTGCGGGCGAGTAGCCGCACATGGCGGCGCTTTCAGGCCGTCGCCTCTTCGCTGCCGGCTCATTGCGATCGGCTCCGGTCCGCACGGCCGCACAGGACGGAAGAGGATGCCGTCGTTACGCTGTGACCATGGCGATGAGTGATGCGGCGAAGTGGGTTGAGCCGGTGGTGATGGCGGGGCGGGTGGTGCGGATGGAGCCGCTGGAGGTTCGGCACGCGGCGGACCTGGCGGCGGCGGCGGACTGGGAGCTGTTCCGGTTCACGCCGCAGGCGCCGCTGGAGCTGACGGGCGATGCGTTCGCGCGGCAGATCGAGAAGCTGAACGCGCGCGGGGACGTGGTGGCGTTCGCCGTCGTGCTCAACGAGAGCGGACGGGCGATCGGGCGGTCGACGTACATGGAGGTGCAGGCGGAGCACCGCGGGGTGGAGATCGGGCGGACCTGGATCGGGCGCGCGTGGCACGGAACGGCGGTGAACCCGGAGATGAAGTTCCTCATGCTCCGGCACGCCTTCGAGCGGCTGGCGCCGCCGGCGGTGCGGGTGCAGCTCACGACGGCGGGCACCAACGTGCACAGCCAGCAGGCGATCGCGAAGCTCGGCGCTGTGCGCGAGGGGGTGCTGCGCCAGAACCGCGTGGTGCCGAGCGGCCCGCGCCAGAGTGACCCGCCGATGATGCGGGACACGGTGGTGTTCAGCATCCTGGCCGACGAGTGGCCGGGTGTGAAGCGCGGGCTGATGTCGCGGCTGGGGTGGAGCGATGAGCCGTCGTAGGTGGTTGGGCGCAGCGCGCGATTGAGCGATTCCGGTATGATGCCCCCACTACCCACTGTGGAGGCGTCATGACGAGTGCGATACTGATGATGTGTGCTGCGATGCTCGGGCAGCCGGCTCCGGGCCCGTCGGGTGAGTTCGGCGGGTCTGACTGGGTGGCGACGGGGACGGATTGCCGGCTCTTCGCCGCGGGGGATCTCGACGGCGACGGGTTCGACGATGTGGTGACGGTGAACGGCAACCGCGAGCTGTGCGTGGCGTTCTCGGTGCGGGGGTGGAAGGCGGCGGGGTGGGAGGTGCTGGCGAAGAACGTGAGCGACAAGGCGAGCGGCCTGGCGGTCGGGCGGTTTCTCGGCGGCAAGAGTGTCGATGTCGCCGTGGTGGAGCCGGGTCGGGTCGGGGTGTACACGGGGCGGAAGGTGGCGGGGATCGAGT
>DASPMT010000192.1:0-2229 GCA_035626935.1 Phycisphaerales bacterium
CGGCAGAGGATCGGCGGCGAGCAGCCCCGTCTTCACGCCGGCGACGGTGAGCAGCGCCTGGCGACGCGACCAGCGCCAGCGGCACAGCCGCGGCATCATTACATCGCGAGCCAGAGCGAGCGGGGGCAGGTCGCTCTGGAAGAACGGGTTCATCCAGCGGCAGATCCGCTGGTATGCGCGGATGCTCCCGCCTCGCTCGGAGGAGTAGGCGGCAAGCCCATCGTAAACGCCGTGCGCAGAGACGGCCTGTGCCAGCGTGCGCGCGTCAACCAAGCTCATGTTGGCGCCCATCCCCAGCAGTGGGCTCAGCGCGTGCCCGGCATCCCCCAGGACGGCCACCCGTCCACGGTGCCACTGTGGCAACACGACCTCCCGGTAAGCGGCCGGCAGCAGTTGGGCGGGCCCGCCCACCTGGCGCGCGATCTCCCCTGCGCGGGGGTGGAGGGCGGCCACGCTGCGCCTCCAGTCGTCGAGGCTGCCCTGGCGGATCGACTCGAACCGGTCGGTGCGGGCGCTGAAGAAGATGCTCACGGCCTCGTTGCCGTCGTCAAGCCTCCCTGAGGGGAGAGACCCGATCAGGCCGGTTGTCGACAGGTAGACCTGCTCGAGCACGCCGTGGTGCGGAGCGCTCTCGTCGACCGGACGGCTCCCGATGAACCACAGCGCGCCCCACCGGTAAGGGCGTACGCGCGCCGGGGTCCCAAGCGATGCCACCAGGCTTGAGCGGGCCCCGTCGCAGACCAGCACCAGGTCGAAGGCGCCCAAGGACGTGCCCGCGACGTCAACAAGCTCCGACTCGGTCGCACGGTCGCGGATCGCGGCAACCTCGATGCCCGTGCGGACAACGGCTCCAGCGTCCCGCGCCGTGCGCAGCAGCAAGCGCAGCAGCTCTCCGCGCCGGATGCCCACGCCGAACAGATCCGGGCGCAGGTCGGCGTAGGAGAGGTCGAGTATTGTTCTTCCAGACGATGCTGGAGGGGCGGTCGCGTGCATCCGCCGCACGATCGATCCTGCGCGCCCAACCGCGTCCGCCAGACCCATCTCCGCCAGCACCGCCAGGCCGCTCGGCTGCAGCAGCAGCCCGGCGCCCACCGGGTTCAGCACGGGCGCCTTGTCAAAGACCGTCACGGAGCAGCCGCGGCACGCCAGCATCGCCGCCGCCGCCGGTCCGGCGGTCCCGCACCCCACGATTCCGACACGCAACGGCATGGGCGAGCCTAGCGGACGGCGCGGGCGGTTGCCTAAACTCGGCCCCAATTCACCCGCAGATTCCCCGGAGACGACCATGGAAACCACCCTCATCATTCTCAAGCCAGACGCGGTCCAGCGCGGCCTGATGGGCCGCATCATCAGCCGCTTTGAGGAGAAGGGGCTGCAGATCGTCGGCATGAAGCTGATGCAGATCAGCCAGCAGCTCGCCGCGACGCACTACGAGGCGCACAAGGAGCGTCCGTTCTATCCCGGTCTTGTGAAGTTCATGACCAGCAGCCCGGTCGTCGTGCTGGCGGTCCGCGGCAACGGCGCGATCACCATCGCCCGCAACATGATGGGCGCCACTTTCGGCAGCAAGGCCAACCCCGGCACCATCCGCGGAGACTTCGGCGTCAGCAACTCCTTCAATCTCATCCACGGCTCCGACAGCCCCGAGGCCGCCGAGCGTGAGCTGAAGCTCTTCTTCGGCAACGGCGAGGTCCTCAACTGGGCGCGCGCCGGCGATGCGTGGGTGTACGACATATCGGGCGGCAAGCCCGAGTGACCGAGCCTCTGTGTGAGGTTCAAACGAGCAACGACAAAGCCCCGCAAGCGCGGGGCTTTTTTTCTTGTTCTACGCGTCAGTTGCGCGTCTGTCGTCCAGTCGTCGGTCAGCCGACCTTCGGCCTGATCTGCCCGATCACCTCGGGACGGTCCTTAGCAGCCGCGGGCGAAGCCGGTTGGCCACCCGGGCGCTTGGGGTTGGGCGCGAGTTTCGCCCCGCTGCCTCCCTCTCCGGCGTCGCCGCGCGGCCCACCCTCGTCGTTGATCTGATCGGCCACCTCGCGCCGGTGCACCTGCACATCGCGCGGGAAGTCGAACGCGATGCGGACGCGGTCCCCGCGGATGGAGGCGATGCGGACGATCCCCAGCGGTTTCGCCGGGTCGCCGATCACCACCTCCTCCCCCTCGCGTCGTGTAATCACCAGCATCCGCGGACCTCCTGTCCCCGGTGGCCCGTCAGTCCTGACGGTGGGG
>DASPMT010000193.1:0-13065 GCA_035626935.1 Phycisphaerales bacterium
TTGTTCATCCTGCCTTGTACTCGTGACTCATCACTCGTGACTCGTCACTTCCTCTTCCTCACGCCGCCATCTTCACGCTCGCCACGGTCAGCTGGCCGTTGGCCGCGCGGCCGAAGAGGATCGCCAGCGTCGGGCTGTTGACGCTCGTCTTGCCCGAGCGCTTCGCCTTGATGTAGTACGACACGCCCGTGCTGCCGGCGGGGATCGTGGTGTCCACGAACTCGCGCGGGCCGACGGTGTCCAGCAGCGTCGGCGTCGCGCCGCTGAGGCCGCGGTAGATCGAATAGACGGTGCCGCTGGTTCCAGCGGGTTGGCTGCTCTTCCACTTCACCGTCATGTTCCCCTGGTTGTCGAGGGTGCCGGACAGGGCGAAGGGAGGAGTCGGGTTCGGCGCGGTGGTCGGGCTGGCCGGGGGCTGGAGGCCCGCCGTCGCTCACAGCGCCTGGTTGCCGCTCTGGTCGATGAACGCCTTAATGGGGTTGATGTCGCCGCGTCCCGCGGTGCGGAGCCCCGCGCCCCGTCGTCCGCCGTTGCCCGCTCCGCGGCCCGGCGCTTCGGCATGCGCGGGCGGCGGGTTTCTTCTTCTGGGGGTGAAGCAAAGGTGTCGGGCCTCCCGGCTCCTCACAGGTGGCCGCTCTTGAACGGTTCCTGAGCGGCGCCCTTCCGCTCCGGAACAAGGCAGGAGAGGGGCGGGCCTTGGTCTTTGCCGCCGGCTTTGTCTTCCCCTCTTGCGGTTAGACTCCAGGCGTAGCGGCCCCCCCGGAAAACGTGAACGTGAACGTGAAAAAGAAGAAGCCGGGAAGGAGGCGAAGGATCGCAGGGTGGTCGCTGCTTCTTCTCGGCCTGCTTGTGGCGGGGGTGTGGGTGTGGTCGCGGTGGTGGAGCTTCAATATGGCCTACCGGCGCGCCAGCCTTGCGGTGTTCCGCGGCGTTGCAATGGCATGCGAAGAAACGGTGGACGGGGGATGGGAGTTCACCCTGCATGAGTTCGGGAGCGGGGGCAGGTTCACCTGGGGCGCACGCGAAGAGTTGATTGCCTTGGACTGTCGCGACGACGTCGATCTCGGATTGGCCTATTGGGGGAGGCACGACAGCGTTCTCGGAGGGACGCTTTGGGTGGGTGCCGCGGTCCTTTGGCCCATCCCCCTCCTCCTCTGGACCCCCGCCGCGTTGCTCCTCCGCTCCGGGTACCGCGCGCGGCGGCGGGCGATGACGGGACGATGCAGCAAGTGCGGCTACGACCTCACAGGGCTTGGGGCCGATGCTCCGTGCCCTGAGTGCGGAAAGGCAAAGACCGTCTGAAACGCGGAGGGCACACGGAGCACACGGAGGAAGGCCGACCGGTGGCTCCCGCTGGAGGAGATACCGGCGGGAAGTGAATGCTGCGGGCCGCGCGACCCCATCCTCGACCACCGTCAGGCTTCGCTGGTCCGCTGCCGCGCGCGGCGCTTCGCTGCGGCCAGGGGCGAGTCAGACTCGGGCCTGGGCGCTACCGGCTCCTTTATGGGCCCCTTCCTACTCCTGCTCGCTGTTCTCGGCTGGCCGCTTGCTGGTTCTCCCCCGTCCCGGTCGCTCCACCGGTCCCAGGCGATGCGCCGCGTCGCGATGTCCAGCAGCAGCACACCCGCGGCGGACCAGACGAGGATCGGCCACAGCGGCGTGCGCGACTCGCGCGGCTCGACCTTGTCGCGCATCAGCAGCTGCGGCGCGGTCATCGCGTTCAGGTCGTCGAGCGTGAGCACGCGGCCGCCGGTCTCGCGGGCGATGCGGGTGAGCAGGTCGGCACCGGCTGACGACGTCGACGGGACGCGGTACTCGGCGGCCGCGGCGCTGGGCTTCACGGCGCCGCCGATGACGGGCGCTGCGCCGGGCGCCGAAGGCGCGACGGTCACGACGTACACGCCTTCTCCCTCCCCGGCGACGCCCTGGTCACCTACGACCGTCGGTACGGAGGCTTCGTAGACGCCGGGCGATGTGAGCGCCATCGGGACGCTGCGCCGCTCCCCGGAGGGGGAATAGACGGCGACGTCCGGCGGGGCGGGCCCCGCCGCGGCGGCGCCCGATGCGGCGGGCGCGTCGACGCGGATGTGGAGCGTGTCGCCCTCGATTCGCGTCACAAGGTCCGGCTGGCCGGCGCCGTCGCCAGAGCCTCCCCCGGCGCCGCTCCGAGAGAGCGAGCGGGCGAGCTGCGTCCACAGCGAACGTGCCTCGGGGGTGTTCCATTCGCTCGCCCACCCGCTGCCGATGGGTGACGACGTGAACGCGCCGACCTGCCCCAACCCGGCACGCCAGTGCGCCAGGAGCGGCTCGCCCTGCGGCGTCAGCAGCGCGTAGGTGACGCCCTCGACGTTTTTCTTCTGCGCATCGAGGCGCGGCTGGGTCAGGATCAGGCCGCCCAGGCGCGGCAGGCCGGTGATGCCGGCGGTGGCGGGCGACGCCGCGGCGCCGGGGCCGAGGGCAGGAAGGAACGGCTCCTCACGGACCAGGGGCGTGCGGACGACGCGCACCGCCTTCACGAAGATGCGCGGCAGGACGTTGGGGTCGACCACGCGGAAGTACTCGCCCCCCGGGCCGGCGCTGCGGGCCAGCCGCTCCAGTCCCTCTGTGTCGGCGCCGTCGCCGACGGCGATCGAAGTGATCTTGATCGGGCCGCCCGGCGCATCCTTGAACTTCTGGGCGATGGCCGCGAGCCTGCCGCGTCCTTGCGACTGGCCGTCGGAGAGCACGATGACGTGCTTGACCGCCGCGCGCACCGGCTGCAGCGCCTGGTACGCCAGTTCGAGCGCGGGGGGGAGGTTTGTGCCGCCGTCGGGCGAGATCGCGAGGATCTTCTCGGCGGTCCGCTGCGGGTCGTCGTTGGCGTGCAGCGGAACAACCCAGGACGCGCGCGAGCTGAACTCCACGACGCCGACAAGGTCCTGCTTGTCGAGGGCGCTGAGCGCGGCGGCGGCGCCCCGGTTGGCGATCTGCTGCTGCGTCGCGGACGAGCCCATCACGCGGTGGGCCATCGACCCCGACGAGTCGAGGATGATCACAACGGCGGTGCTGGGCATCACCAGACGGTCGGGCAGGTCGAGCGTCACCGGGAGGATGGGCTCAATCGGCGTTCCCTTCCATCCGCCGGCGCCGAACGAGTTGGCCGTCGGGGGGGGACCCCCCACCATCAACAGGCCCCCGCCGGTGTCGCTGACGTAGCGGGCGAGGCTCTGCTGCGACGCGGCCGAGAGCGCATCGGCGGGGACGTCGACCAGAACGACGAGGTCGAACGCCTGCAACGAGAGCAGGTCCGACGCGGCGTCGAACGCGGTCGGCGTGAGGGTCGTCGCGGAGATCCCCGCCTGGCTCAGCGTCGCCGCGAGCGGTTCGGCGGTGCGCGGCGCCGCCCCGCCGACGCCGGTACCGTCGACGATCAGGATGCGCCCGGAGCCTGGGCTGGCGGTAAAAGCCACCGCGCGGTTGTTGGCGGCCACGGTGTCGGCGGGGGGCGCACCGCCTTCGGGCGCCGCCGGCTCGAACGTCGCTTCGAACCGGTGCAAACGACCTGCAGAGAGGGGCACGCTCAGGGTCAGGATGTTGCGGCCCGGCTGCAGCGTGAGCGCGGCGACCTCGGGCGGAAGAGGCACGGGCCGCCCTTCTTGCTGCAGCCGCAGCGTGCCGGCGACGGGGCCCTGGGCGATCGAGGTGATGGAGAGCGTCAGAGGGACGGGCGCCCGATCGGACGCCACCCGCGCGGGCGCATCGAGCGACTCAACGATCACCTCGCGCGGAGCGTCGAAACGGAGGGGGAGAACGTCGATCGGCGTACCGGTTGCGGCGAACGCGGCACGCGCAGCCGCCAGCGCGGCCGCCGCGGGCGTTTGGGCGTTTGTCGCCCCACCCGCGGACACTCCTTGCGCGAGTCCATCGGAGATCAGCAGGATGCGCGTCTGCGCGTCGGGCGGGATCGAGGCGGCCGCGGAGCGGATGGCGGCGGCGAGGTCGGAGCCCTCCAGCGCCGTCGGCGCAAAGGGGCGGTGCTGCGCGGTGCTGAGGGGTGCGGACAATCGCGTGGGAGCTTGCAGGGCGCGGGGTGCGCTGTCGAACGTGAAGATAGTGAGCGTGTCGTCGGGCCCGAGCGAACCGCTCTCCCGCGATGCGGCGGCCCAGAGGCGTGTACGGACCGCGTCGAGGACCGGGAGCGTCGCCGGTAACCCGGATTCGTCCCCAGCGGCCTCGCCCGCCGCACCGGGCACGAACGCGCGGACCGAACCGGAGGTGTCGACCGCAACGATCAGGGCGGCTTTGTCTACGCGGCGCACGTTGGATGCGCCGGCGAGCGCGGCGGCGAGTAGCCCGATCAGCACGACGCGGGCGAGGATCGCCGACCAGCGCCGCAGCCGCGCCATCGCGGTGAAGCCGATCAGCGCGACAAGGGCAACAGGGATCCCGGCGGTGAGGAGCCAGAGCCACACGGGGTCTTCGATGCGGAAGCTCATGGCTTGGCGGGCGGCGGCGAGGGTGAGGGGACGGGCGCTGACTCGACGGGTGAAGGTGCGGCCGGGCCGGCAGGCTGAGCGCCGACAGCCGCCGGCAACCGGTCAAAGAACCGGCGCACGAGCGGGGTAAGCCGCGCGGGCACCGTCCGTTCCTGCACGGCCTGCTCTGCGTTCCGCTGCGCCTGCTTGACGGCGTCGGCGACACCGGCGGGCGCCTGCGAAGACGGGTCTCCCGTTCGGGGTGAAGGCTTGTTAGTCAGCCATTCGGCGATGACGCGCGACGGTGCGTCACCGTCTCCCTTCGAGCGGGCGTCGATGTTGTGGGTGGATGTCGGCGCAAGGCCGGGGTCGCCGGCGCGCGGCCTGGCGGACGGCGGTGCGTCGCCGGGCCCGCCGGCCCGGCCGTTCCCCTCGCCAGCGCCGCCGCGGGCTTGCTGGGGCTCGTGTTGCGGGGCCGTCTCTTTGCCCGGCGGCGTGCTTCCGGACGGGTGACGATCGTCCTTTGATCGCGACTCGGCGAGCTCGCGGGCGAGCTTCTCCATCTCCTTGCGCTGCTCGGGAGTGGCGTTCTCCCATATCTTCTGCGCCTGCTCGCGGAGCTTCTGCGCATCCTGTCGGTCCCGCTTTGCGTTCCGCGGCTGGTCGGCGAGCTTCTTGAGCTGCTCGCGGAGCTGCTCGAGCGGCGGCAACTTGTCGCCCGGCCTCGCCTCGCCGGGCTTGGCGCCAGGTTCAGGCTGCGTGTCCGGCTCTGGATAGGGCGCGGCCGAGGGCGCCTTCTCGCTCGGCTGTGCACCGATTGGTTCGCCCTGCGGGTCGTTGTTCGAACGCGGTGCGGTGTCGGGCTTGGGTGTGCCCGGGCCGCTCACGGGTTGTTTCTGCGATGAGCTTGTCGACTCGTTCTTTTCTGCCGTCTGGCCGGGATTGGCACCGGCCGGCGGCTTGCTACTCGGCTCCGACTGCGGTTTGGAGCCAGACTGATCGCCAGGTGACGGCTGATTGCCAGGCTTTGAAGCCTGCGGGCCCGGAGGGGAGTTCTCTTGCTTGTCACCGGCCTTGGGCTGCGCTGGCTCACCCGGCTTCTCGGCTGATTGCCGACGATCACCGGGTTTGTCGCCGGGCGTTGACTGCTCGCGGGGCTGTGCTTGCTCACGTGGAGAGGGTTTGGCCTTCTCCGCCTGGCCTGCCGCCTCACCTTTCGGAGGAGACGGTTCGGTGGGATCGCGAGGAGTCGGCTGCGGCTTGGGTTGCTCGCTGCTGCGGCCATCCTGCTGCTGATCGGCCGGCTTCGACTGATCGGTTCCCTGGGGCTTTGGATCCGGCGAGCTCGACTGCGCCTCACTCGGTGTCGTCTGCTGATTCGGTTGCGCTTCAGGCGACGACTTCAATTCCTCGGCCGCCCGATCGAGTTTTTCGGCGAGGTCGCGGGCCTGTCTGTCGGCCTCGGCTGTTGACGGCCGCTGCGGGTCCGCGGCCTTCGGCTCGTCCGGAGCTGACGGGTTGGGACGCGGAGAAGGTTGATCGGGCTTCACCGCGTCCGCGGGCGTCGGCGCGGCGGGCTTCGGCTCCGACGTCTTACCGAGATCGTCGGCGACCTGCTTGAGTTCCTGGGCGAGCTTTGCGCGCGCGTCAGGTGACAGCTTTTCCGCCGCGCCGGCCAACCGCTCTGCTTCGGCCGCGGCTCGTTCCAGGTCCCCCTCGCGCAGGGCTCTTGTGAGCTCCGAAGAGGCTTCGCCGCCAGCCGGTGTCGTAGCCTCTTTGCTCCCCTGCGCGAGACGGTCACGGAGCAGGTCGTGCGCCCGTTGCGCTTCGGCGGCGCCCCGCTCCATCTTGTCGGCGGCACGCTCGATCGCCGTCGCCGCCTGTTGGGTGGTTTCCTTTGGCGAGACGTTGCCGTTTTGGAGTTGCTCCTTCAACTCGGCGAACGGGTCAGCCCGAGACGTCGACTCGGCTCCTTCTGGCGTCGACGCTGCGGCCGGCTGCTGCACGGCCTTGATGAGCTCTTCCGCCGCTGTCGCATCCGCAAGGGCCCTCTGCACTTCCTCACGTGGAGCCAACGCCCTGCCTGAATCGAGCCCGACAAGGTGCGCGGCCGCGACCGGCCAGCCGTCGGGGATGAACGCCGCAGCTGTCAGCATCGCGGCGGCGGCAGCGGAGAGAACGGCGGGCCGGCGGAGTTGCCAGGGGAACGCGCCGCGAGGGTCGGCACCCGCGGAATCGGCGTCGGCGATCGCTCGAGCCTCCAGGAGCGTCGGCTGCGGCTTGGTGGAGAGCTGCAGCGCCGTGGCGATCGCGCTGTGGTTCCCGGCATGGCGGTCGAGCGCGGAAGCGACCGCCAGCGCGGACGGCCTGCGGAGCCAGCCGACGATCGCGGCGCCCAGCGTCGCTGCGGCGACTGCGCCCCCCACTACCGGCCAATGGACCTCCCGTTCAAGGGCGGCCGCAACCGCCGCCCAAGCGAGGGCGGTTCCGGCGGCGATCGGCAGGACGGCGGCCGCAGCCGTAACGGCGGCGCCGGCCGCGGCGCGACGTTGAGCAACCGCCAAGGTGTGCCGCCAGGTGCTCATGGTGAATGGTACGAAGCTGGGTGGAGAGAGGTCGGTCGGGCGCGCATCTGACGGCGGGATCACCCCTGCGGTTCGTCTTCCGGAGACCAGGCCCCGGGCTCTGTTGCTGGCAATCGACCCGTTGAGTCGATAACCTGCCCATCGACCTCTTACTCCTGGAGCACTCCCCTGGCATCCTTGTGGGATAAGTTTGCGAACCTGTTCAGCATCGACATGGGCATCGACCTGGGCACTTGCAACACGCTTGTGTCGATCCGGGGGCAGGGGATTGTCCTGAACGAGCCGAGCGTGGTGGCGGTCCGCAAGGGGACCAACCAGGTGCTCTACAACGGGCAGGCGGTGGGGTGGGTCGCCAAGGACATGCTCGGCAAGACGCCCGGGGCCATCACGGCCATCCGTCCGCTCAAGGACGGGGTGATCAGCGACTTTGAGATCACCGAGGCGATGCTGCATTACTTCATCTCCAAGGCCTCGGGCAAAAGCCGGATCATCGGACCGCGCGTGGTGATCAGCGTGCCGAGCGGGATCACGGCGGTGGAGAAGCGGGCGGTGTTCGACAGCGCGGCCCGGGCAGGGGCGCGGCGGACCTACCTGTGCGAAGAGCCCCTGGCGGCGGCGATCGGGGCGGGGATGCCGGTGACCGAGCCGACGGCGAGCATGATCGTGGACATCGGTGGCGGGACGACCGAGGTGGCGGTGATCTCGCTGGGCGACATCGCCGTGTGCGAGAGCCTGCGTGTGGCGGGTGATGACCTTGACGAGGCCATCATGAACCACATGAAGAAGACGTACAACCTCATGATCGGCGAGCAGACCGCCGAGCGGATCAAGATCGACATCGGATCGGCGGCGCCCTCGGGCGAGGAGCGGAGCATGGAGGTCCGTGGTCGCGACATGATCAGCGGCCTGCCGCGCAAGACGGTCATCACCAGCGAGGAGGTGCGCGAGGCGCTCTCCGAGCCGGTGGGGGCGATCATCGAGACCGTGACGCGGGTGCTGGAGCGGACCGAGCCGGAGCTCGCGGCGGACCTTGTCGAGAACGGCATTACGCTGGCGGGGGGCGGCGCGCTGCTGCGGGGGATCGCGACGGTGATGCAGAACGCCACCGGCCTGCCGGTGAAGATCGCCGACGACCCGCTGACGTGCGTGGCCCGCGGCACGAGCACGTTCCTGGACAACATCGAGCTGCTGCAGAAGACGCTCGACAACGACCTGGACACGTGACGCGGAGCCTTGAGGACCGATCGGGACGAGGGGCGCCGGGGGTGTGGGTGCGAGCGGAGCGTCGATGATCCGGGCCCGTCACAGCTGGACCAACCCGCGGACACAACTGGCGGCAGCCTGTGGGCTCGCGTTCGTCCTTTCCCTGCTGCCGTGGCGGTTGTCGTTCTGGGTGCAGGCGCCGGCGAACCTTCTGAGCATCTTCGTCTCGCCGCTGCAGAACGGGTTCACTAAGGTGATGTCGCCGATGGCGGTCAATCGCGGCACAGCCGATGGGCCGGGAGGAGGAGAAGGAGGGCGCGAATTCGAGCTCCTCCGCACGCGCTACCTGCAGATCGAGCAGGAGAACCGCCAGCTCCGGGCGCAGGTGGAGGCGTTGCAGCGGGGCGTAAAAGTCGTCGAAGACCTGGGCACGCCGCGCGTGATCGCCGGCAGCCTCGGGCTGCGCGGCTCGCTGCTGCAGCTGCGGACCGACCACATCGCTCTCCAGCCCGACGGGATCAGCCCGATCGGCGCCGGCAGCGTGGTGGTGCTGGAAGGGGTGAACATCGTCGGGCGTGTCGTCAACCCGGGCGGCAAGGTGTCGCTCGCCCAGCTCATCGCAGACGCGTCCGGCCCGGAAGTGCGCGGCGTCGTACGTCCCCGTGAGGGCGGCATGGAGGTGCTCGACACACCGGGTGCCGAGGACAGCACCGCTCATGCCGAGTACGGCGTCCGGCTGCAGCCGACCGAGGGCGGCAGGCTCACCGGCAGCGTCTACCTGATCGCGCGGTCCGGCGCCGGCAAGCGGCTGGAACCGGTCAAGCCGGGGGCTCGCGTCCGCCTTGCCGATCCCAACTGGCCGCGGTTCGCGCAGATGCTGATCATCGGCGAGGTTGAATCGGTCAGCGTTGCGCAGAACGACCGCCAGGTCGTAACGGTGCGCCCGATGTACGAAACACGGGAGCTGGCGGGCGCCGACTTCACGGTGCTCATCCAGTCTCCGCTGCCGCCGATGCCCGCGCCGGCTCCCGCCGCACCCAAGGGGGTGCGCTGATGAACAGGCTGGCGGTGATCATCGGCCTGTTGCTGACCACCGGACTGGAGCTGGCCCTGCGCCAGACGCTCGGGCTGTCGGATTCGGCCGGCGGGATCGGCGGGCCCTCGGTGGTCTTTGCGTTTGTCGCGTGCGTCGCGTCGTTCGGCCCGGCCGTGGCGGTTCTGTGGGTGGCGTTCATCGGCGGCCTGCTGATCGACCTTACGTGGAGCGTTGCGCTCTGGGCCGGCGGCGGCCAGGCGGTCGGGCAGGTGACGTTCGTCGGGCCGCACGCGCTGGGGTTTGTCGCCGGCGCGTGGACCATCCTCAACTGTCGCCGGATCTTCGTGCGACGCATCCCCCTGGCGGTGGCGGTGCTCGCGGTTCTGGGCGCCGTGGTGATGCACATCGTCGCGCTGATCCTGCTGCTGGTCCGGGACGCGATCGACCCGGCCGTGGCGCTGCCGGCGCAAGGGTTCGTCCGGATCATCGGGGCCTTCTACACGGCGTTGCCGGCGCTGCTGATCGCCTCGTGTCTTCGCTGGCTGCTGCCGCTGCTCGGCCTGCCCGATCCGTACGACAAGCGCACGATGTACGGGCGCGGAACGTAACAAGCCCGCGCCGGGCGGGGCTCGCTCATCGCCGCCCGTGCCCGCTATCCTCGCCCCGATGGCCCCCCAACCGGCGATTATCTTCGATGACAGTCTCGGCCGGCTCGGGCCCCTCACCGACCTCCGCGCCGCGTTCGACATCCGCACCGGCGCCCGCACGACCCTCGACCGGCTGCGCCACGAGCTGCAGCTTGACGTGCGCGCCCTGGCGGTACCCGTCCACCTGGTGGACCTGACCGCCGAACGTCACGGCGGCACGGGTGCCGCCGGCTCAACTCCAGTGCTCGCGTGCGGCGAGGGGGGCGGCCTGCCCTGGTTCGTTGCCGGGCTGCTGCTGGTGAACGGACGCTGCGTCGCGCCCCTCCGCGAGATCGCGCGGCTCGAGCTTGGGCAGTGCCTGATCGAGAGCGCCAGCGGCCAGATCATCGCCGCGCGGCCAGGTACGCGTGAGGAGGGGGAGCACACCCTGCGCACGTTCTCCTGCGCCCCGGGTTCGTCCCAGGCCGCCTTCGACCGGCCTGCGCTGCTCCACAGACCGTGGCATGTCCGTACGTTCCTTGATGACGCGCTGAGCACCGACCTTGTCTCCATGGCCAGCCACGCGGACGAGCCTGAGCTGCGCGGCGTCATGGCCTTCGGCGACGCGCCGCTCGCCATCCACTCGAGCGCCAAGGTCTGTCCCGGAGTGGTCTTCGACTGCGAGAACGGCCCGGTCGTCCTGGACGCCAAGTGCATCATCCGCCCGGGAGCGGTCGTCGTCGGCCCCTCCTACGTCGGCCAGGGCAGCACCGTGATGGAACGCACGCTCGTCAAGGCGCACTCCTCCATCGGCCCCCAATGCAAGGTCGCCGGCGAGGTGGGCGGCGTCGTTTTTCAGGGGTTCGCCAACAAGGCACACGACGGTCACCTGGGCGATGCGTTCGTGGGCGAGTGGTCCAACCTGGGCGCCGGCACGACCAACAGCAACCTCCTCAACACCTACGGCGAGGTGCTCATGCGCGCCGCCCACGATCAGCCGCTGGAGCGCACGGGCCGGCAGTTCATGGGGTGCGTCATAGGGGACCACGTCAAGACCGCGATCTGCACGCGCCTGATGACGGGCGTCACGGTCGGCACGGGGGCGATGATCGCTCAGACCGCTGCCGTTACCGGCGCGGTGGCCCCGTTCACGTGGGCGACCGACGACACCCCTTGCGGCAGCGGCCGGACCTTCCGAAAGGAGAAGTTCCTCGAGATCGCCCGTACCGTCGTGGGCCGGCGCAAGCAGACGCTCACCGAGGCTCAGTCGCGGCGTTTGTGCGCCCTGGCGGGGTGGTGAACGCGCCGCAGCGCCGGCAAGGCGTGCCGCCCCACGCTCAGCCGCCGGGCTTACCTGAACCGCCACGACGCTTCGCTCTCAAGCGTGAGGGCCGGGCCGTCGGCTCCCAGCAACTCTGCGCGCACGAGCTCGATCGGGATCGGGCCGCAGCGCAGCACGGCATCGTTGAACTGCTTCTCGGTCATGCGCGCCGGCACGAGTTCGGCGTGGAGCGCCCGCAGCTGCTTTCCGCCGATCATGTATCCCGCCTGGTAGAGCGGCCCGTAGTCGCCGCCGATGTATCGCCGGACTTCCGCCGTGGCGTTCGCCCGCTCGTGTCCGACGTTCTCCATCAGGTAATCGATCATCTGCTTCGGCGACATCTCCCCGAGGTGAAACTTCAGGCTTACTGTGATGCGGGCGCACCGGTGCATGCGCCAGAAGAGCATCCCGAGCCGGTCCTCGGGCGACTTCGCCCAGGGGTCCGCGCTCGGCGCCGCGGCCGGAACGGTGTCGAGCGACGCCGGTTCGCTCAGGTCCCACAGCTTCATCTCCCAGTAAAGCGCCCACCCCTCGACGTAGAAGGGCGTGCTGAAGCGGCGCCGGTACGGCTTCTCGCGCGCAGCGTAGAACGACTGCAGGTGGTGACCGGGGATCAGCTCGTGCGGCACGACGATGCGGGTGAAGCGGCGGTTGTTGCCGCGCATCGACATCACCTTGTCGTCGTGCGCCATCCCGTCCGTAGGCGACGCGATGCCTATCGCCTGCGGGAAATAGACGGCGAACGGCAGCGTCCGCTGCGACTCGGCCGAGAGCATCGACGGCTTCCAGTACGACTCGCACATCGGCGGCACGGTGACAAGGTCGCGCCGCTTCACGAAATCGATCGCCTCCCTCGCGACGCCGATGACGTACGCCCCCTGCTCACCCGCCGGCGCGGTGTCCTCCTTCACCTTGGCCAGCGCCGCTTTCCAGTCTCCGCCGCCTTCGTAGAAGCCCATGGCCCGGGCCGCGGCGCGGGCCTGCTCGATACACCACGCCATCTCCCGCTCGCCGATCTCGATCAGCTCTTCCGGAGTCGCGGCGACGCACTCGTTGCGCAGCTCCGCCAGCAGCGCCTCGCGACCGATCGGGTCGCCGATCAGCGGATCGTCGGGCTTCCCCTTCACGCCGGCGATGTCCTCGCGCAGGAACTTCGCGAAATCATCTATGGCCTTCTGCGCCTCGCCGTACGGCTTGGAGCACCACCATCCAAACCCCGGTTCGTATGCGTTGCGTCCGTCGTACCACGTGCGCAGGGTCGCGCTGAGCGACGACAACGCCCCAGCCGCCCGCTGGGCGGTGACGGCGTCGACTGCCAGCGGTCCGTCCGCGCCTGACGCGCCTGCTCTGGATTTCTCGTCAGGGGCGAGCCGCCGCCACGCCTCGACTCTCTCTCGCACCGTCTTTACGAGCCCCGGGATTCGGGCGAGCTCGTCGGCCGCCGCCCTGGGCTCGATGACGTGCGGGGGGTTGGTCTTCCAGCGCGCCTCCTCGAGCGGCACGATGATGGTGCGTACCGACAGCAGGTCCGCCATGTCGGCCAGCTGGCGGCGCCCGAGCTGCAGCCTGGCGATGTCGCCGCGGATGTCGTTGCGCAGCAGCACCGCGTCGATCCGGGCGGTGGACGGAAGCGGCTCCAGGTCGAGCCTCATCAGCTCGTCAAGCCGGGCGCGAAGGAACGCCTCGTGCCGATCGATCGACGCCTCCGACCAGCGGGTGCTGTGGTAACGCGTGAACGTCGATGAGTCCTCGGCGAAGCGGTTGATGTAGTCGGCCAGGTCGTCAGCCTGACCCGGCCGCGCCATCGCCAGTTCACTCTGGGTGACCGCCGCTACGCCTC
>DASPMT010000194.1:0-3283 GCA_035626935.1 Phycisphaerales bacterium
CGGGAAGAGCGCACAGCGCCGCGACGCCCAGCGCGAGCAGCATCACCGCCGTCTGGGCGGCTATCCCCGTCAAACCGGGGATCGCGAACATCGTGTCGGCGCCGTACAGGTGACCCAGCAGCGACGCCATCGCGATCACACAGCTCACTACCGCCATCGACACAGCGGCCCGGCCCAACCGGTCAGGCACCCTGATGCCGTCAGTGCGTGCGCGCAACCCCGCCATCGCGACCGCCGCTCCAATGAGCATGAACGACGTCGACGCCGGGATCCCCATCCGTCCGGGCGCCGCGGTTGCGCGAGCGCCGGGTGCTTCGGTCGCCAGCAGCCGGTCGATCCCCAGGTCCCAGCCGCTCAGATGCTGCAGCAACGTCATGCCGCCCATCACCGCCGTGAACGTCCCGAGTGCCAGGACGACCGCCCGGCTGCGCCGCGGCGACGCCAGCGCGAGCACCACCGCCAGCCCCGCCGCCGCGGCGGCGGCCGCTGCGTTCGCTTTCATCGAGATTCCGTCGCCAAACCAGTCGATCGGTCCGCTCGCCCGCTCGTGGGCAAGCCAGTCTCGACCGGCGTCCATCCCAATCCAACCCCACAGCGTCACCAATCCCCCGACCAGCACAAACGCGCCTGAAGCGATCCCGACGCGCCGCAGCCATCGCTGCCGGTGGGCGCTTGCGTTAGAGCCTCGCTCAACCTCGGTCTTGATGTTGCCCGCGTCTTCGCTCAACGGACCCCCAACGAGAGAGACCCCGCACCGCTTCCAAGCAGCGCTCCTGATGATAGTGAGACGCTGTCGGCCCGTGCCAGGCCGTGCCGCGCGCGGCTCCGCCCCTGTTCAATGAGGGGCCTGAGCCCGCTCCCGGGGACCGCGAGCGGGGCCCGCCAGCACTGGCTATCGCTCCATCGCGCCCCGTCAGGCGGAACGAAGATTGCCGGATCGGTGTTCGCAGGCAAGGGTCACTCCGGGCGCGCGGCAGCCGGCACAACGGGCTTTGGCGGTGTCTCGTCTTCCTTCAACCGCCGCATGGTCAGGATCGACTGCCTGATCCCCCAGCGGCTGATCTTCGCGCCGTCGTCAAAGTCACGCATCGGCTGGTCGTCGATCCCGTAACCGTTGTACGCCGCGAAGAGCGTGTTCACCTTCCAGTCGTGGTGATCCCCCGGGTCCCATCGAAACGTGTAGACCGTCCCTTGCGGCCCGTCCGCAAACCCGCACGCAACGCGCGACCGCGTCCACTCGTCGTAGAGCTGGCTCGTCAGCCACCCATCGTCGAGCGCCCTGTTCCCGATCCGCGTCGTCCGCCACGCCGTCCAGCAGCTGTTCCCGTCGGTCCACCCGGTATGGAAGACGACAAGCTGCGGCGCAGCATCCGCGCCACCCTTGTGCCACACTACGCTCGGTCGGCTCGTGCAGTGGTTGTGCCCGTGCCCATGCGTCCACTCCGGCGTCCCCTCGGTGACGGCATCTCCCTGAACGCTCAGCGTCGTCACCTGCATGCAGAACGGCCCCTTGTCCGGGTGCCGCGTGCTGCTGACCACCGTCAGCCGGCCATCGGCTCCGGCCGCGATCCCCACCGGCACCGACGACGTCAGCTGGAGCGCCGTCGCACCCGACAGCTCCGGCTTCTCGCCAGGCGTCAGCCACCGATACTCCAACCGGTCGTCATCGTGCCGCGACACCACCAGCAGGCGACCGCCGATGCGCACCGCAGACAGGTCGCACGCAGGCAGACCCGCAAGGTGAACAGGCGCACTGACCTTGGGCGCCTCGGCCGCGCTCGGCGCCGGCGTCACCCGCGCCGCCGCCCACCCGTCAAACCGCCGCACAAAGAGCCACCCGGCATCCGGGCCGCCCACAAGCACCGGATCGAACGTCGTCGCCGAGTGGGGAACTGCCGCTTCCGCCGTCCATGCCTCAGACCCGCCGCCGCTTCCCTTGTACCCGCGCACGTTCACCACGGTGTGCTTGTGGTCGCTCGCGGCCATGAAGCACCGGTCGCCGATGTACGCGACGGGCGCTGCCGACCCGACGAGCCCGATCGTCTTCCGCTCTCCCGCGTGCGTCGAGCCGCCGTAGTTGACGTCCGCTTCGACGGTACCGGTGTCGAACACGCCGTTCTGATTCCAGTCCACGAGCGTCGTGCCGTCCCCGTTGTCCTTCAGCGGAAACCTGAACGGGTGGTTGCTCAGGAACCGCAGTTTCTCGATGGGGAACTCAAGCCGCTCCACCAGCTTCCGCTCATCCAGCACCGCGCTGCGGAACTCGCCGTTAGAAAAATGCGGCTTGTCGCCGCTCCCGTCGAAGCTGTAGTGGTACGCGTAGTTCATCATCGACGTGTAGAGCGGGCACCACCCGGGCGCCCAGTCGCCGGTGTGCGACAGCCCCAGCTGGTGCCCGAACTCGTGGGCGAACACCGCCCACCCGTTCCCGCTCCCGCCCATGTCGGCCGTCTCCCCAGACTGCCCGCCGCCGTGCGGGGTCACCTGCATCCAGTGCATGATCCCCCGCTCCTTCGCCGGGAAGTGCTTGTTCCCCACGTCCCACCACGGCATGTGCTGCTCGCTCCTGGGCACCATCGGCAGCTCGCGGAAGTGCACCCACACACCGTGCGATCCGTCCACGTTCGAGCACGCCATGTCGCGGTACGCCTTCTGCACCCGCGGCATCTCCTTGCGGAACTGCGCCGGGTCCACCCCCTCGAAGTACGACACGTTCACGATCACGTCCTGCCGCAGCGGGTGCAGCCGGCGGTCCTTCTCCGCTCCCTCCGCCTTCGCGTCGAACAACCCGATCATCTCCCCAAGCTGAATCCCCCGCGGCAGACCGTTCACCTCCCAGCCATCCAGCAGCCCGTCGCCATCCGTATCGCGCGAGTACGGGTCGCTCGCGATCGCCGCCTCGTCCGCGTCGCTTAGTCCGTCCGCGTCCGCGTCGCCCGTGCCGTTCGCCGCGAACACCACCCGCGTCGCGTGGTACGCGTGCGGCGCCGTGCACGCGAAGACGAACGCTTCATCCGAGAACCCGTCGCCGTTGAAATCACCGAAGAAGTGCGTTACCAGCGCCGCGTCGCGGTCATACGGCGGCCGCGCCCGCACCTGCCCCACCGTCCGCGGCGACGATGTCAGCACCTTCGACCCCGTTCCCGGCTTCTCCAGCTCAAACTTCCCGTCCCTCAGCCACCACCGATCCGCACCCCCCGTGGTCGCGACCACACCTCCACCGCTCTCCATCACCCGCATCCCCTCCTCCCCCTGCCCCTCCGGCGCCGCGATCTCCTTCCGC
>DASPMT010000195.1:0-2361 GCA_035626935.1 Phycisphaerales bacterium
ACATGGCAAGCGGAGAGTCTCCCGCGGCGTGCGCCCGGCGGGAGACAATGGAAGAGGTGGGGCTCGACATCCCGATCGAACGCTTCCACCTGCTCGGGCTCATCAGCGAGACCGCCTTCGAGGGGCGAGGGCACTGGCTCATCTTCTACTACAGGGTGCTCGGGCCCGTCGAGTTCACCCCCACGGAGACGGCGGACGGTTGGATCGACTGGCACGCGCCGGAGGCGATCGCCGCGCTGCCGATCCCCGAGACCGACCGGCGGATCATCTGGCCCCTGGTGCTGAAGCACGACCACGCGGACAGGCCCGGGTTCTTCGCCGTGCACATCGACTGCACGGGGCCGGAGGGGAAGGACCTTGCCATCCGCGTCGAGCAGGGATGAGAACCTCCGCCAACGCCCCCGGGCCGACCGGCCGGCGGAACGGGAGCCCCGCACGTGGGACGGCGTTAGAGCAAACACCCCAGGCGTCGATCCGCGTTTCAGTCACAGCCGCCCTGGGCGAGCCGGTTGAAGAACGCATCGATGTACGCCACAAAGTCGTTGTTGTCGAACTGGCCGTCGGCGCCGGCGACGCCCCCCTGGCTGCCGAGGTCGGCGCGGACGTCGTGCGTGAAGAAGAGGTCGATGAACACGACGAAGTCGTTGTTGTCCAGGTGATTGTCAAAGCCGGCGACACCGCCTTGGCCGCCCACGTCGGCTGCGCCGCAGACGGCGACGACGGTGCGTTCCACGCGGATGTTGTCGACCATCATCTGCGAGTTGACGGCGGGGTCGCCGAAGTTGATCACGGCGAAGGCCACCGTGACCTCGCCGGCCGGGATGTCCCCTTTGCTGAACCGCTGCGTGGAGGTCCAGCCGTGGGGAAGGGCGAGGGAGCTGGCCAGAGCGAACGGCTCGCCGTTGATCACGACGAAGCACGTGTCGGGCCATTCCTCGTTGTTTGCCGACTCGACGTTGTTGAAGCTGAAGTCAAAAGAAAGCGTCTCGTCGTCCGCGATCGTGAAGGTCTGAAAGATGAGCGAGCCGTTGACGACGGCCGTTGTGGTCTGGGCCTCGGACTGGAGTTCGGCGGCCGTGCACCCCAGCAGTGACGTAAGCGTGGCGGCGGAGGCGCCGGTAGCGGTGAGGAGCCCGCAACGCTCCCCTTCGGTCGGCGCGGCTGGGGCAGCCGTGGAGAGTGTGACCGAGCCGCTAGTGGTCCAGCCGCTGAAGGCCGGGAGCGTTTCAAACCCCCCGTTGGCGAGGTCTGCCAAGGCGGTCCCGGCGAGGCAGGCGGTCACGAGCGCGGCGGTGAGAGCGGTTCGCATGGGGGTACTCCTGTGGTCGGATGTCCGGAAGTTACCCGAGGATTGCGGCGGCCCACTCGTTCACCGGGCTTTGGTGCGATCAGGAGCCGTACACGCTCGTCCCCGCTCCCCCCCCGGGGATCCGGTGCACGGGGTCTCCGTACCGTCTGGCATGCGGAACGTGCTTGTCGCCGTGCTGGCGGTGTTCACCATGGTGCTCAGCGCACGGGCGCAGGGAGGCCGCGGCGTGTTCGACGTCGAGGGTGTGCCCGTCTCCGGGGCGCTCCTGACCGTCGGCGACGAACTCCCCTCCGGGCCGGCGCCGATGGTGAACGCATCGAGCCCCATGCTGCTGAACCTGGGCGGCTACGTCGGAGCGTTGACCGGCCCGCAGGTATCGGTGCTTGCCAAGTCCGTGAAGGCGGGCGGCAGGCCGCCGGTCGTCGACGCGGCGGGCGGATTCCGGCGTGTATGTGTCGTGCACCTGGTGGACGGGAAGGGCGCGGGCAGGAAACGGGTTGAGCTTCTGGCGGGCTTCGACGGCGTGACTGTCGCGCGAGAGCTCGGCGCTGCGGGCACACAAGGGAAAGAGAGCGGGCCGTTGGGACGCGTCGTGGCGTTGGACGCGGACAAGTACCGGCAGGCGTCGATCGGTTGGCAGCGCTACCGCGGCCCGTTTGGCGCCGGCGAGCCGGGGTTGACCGACAGCGGCAGCGCGCCGGCAGTGGTCGAGGGCGGTGGCGGCGTGGTTGAGATGGCGGCGCCGATCGTTCCTTCGCCCATGTACCTGGACGAACGGACGTTCGGCGAGCGGTTCATCAGCGGCGGCAGGGCGAACGTGTTGAAGGTGGCGCGGAAGCTCGCAGACGAGAAGTTCTTCCTGCGCGTGCCGCCGAGCCTGGACCCGAAAAAGCCGGTGGGGCTGCTGGTGTACGTCAACGCGACGCCCGACGGCAAGCCCCCGGCGGTGCTGTTCAAGGCGCTCGACGAGCTGGGGATTGCGTGCGTCGGGATCCAGAACGCGGGGAACGACCGGCCCGTAGTGGACCGGTTCCAGCTCGTGTTCGACGCCC
>DASPMT010000196.1:0-8550 GCA_035626935.1 Phycisphaerales bacterium
TTCGGGTCTGCGCAGCGCATCAACGAGGGCGGAATGATCGTCGGCTACTCCACGCGTCCCGAGGGCGGCGCGTACCACGCGACGCGGTGGGACGCGGCGGGCGTGCCGACGGACCTTGGGACGCTGGGGTACAGCGGGAACCTCGCGTACTCGCAGGGCCTGGGCATCAACAGCAACGGCGACGTGAGCGGGTACGCGTACCGCGTGCTGGGCGGGCCCGAGCACGGGATGTACCGCGGCCTGGACGACCGCGACGGAACGGACATCACGCCGCCGGGCCAGTTCGGGCTCGCGCAGTGGCACAACGTAACCGACGACGGGCAGCTGGGCGGCTACGTCTCGAGCCCGGCGCTGACCGAGGGGCGCTTCACCCCGGCGACGCACACGACCGACGGCGGCACGGTGCTGGCGCCGCTGCTGGACGGGCTCGAGGGGGGCTACGGCTACGACATCAACGACGACGGGGTGCTGGTGGGCACCATGTTCCTCCTGAACGAGGACCCCAGCCAGAGCATCTTCCTGGCGTTCTCGTTCAACGGCGTCGAGACGGTGAACCTGAACGTGCAGGCCGACGGCATCGTCGGCACGATGACCGAGGCGCGCGACATCAGCGACACCGGGCTCATCGTCGGAACGGCCGACGGCGGGCTGGGGCTCAGCCAGGCCGTGCTGCTCACGCCGGCGGGCGGCTCGTGCGCGGCCGACATCGGCAGCACCGGCGGCGTGCCGGGGAGCGACGGCCTCCTGGACAACAACGACTTCGTCGTCTTCATCGACTGGTTCTTCGAGAACGACCCGCGCGCCGACCGCGGCAGCACCGGCGGCGTGCCGGGCGCCGACCAGCAGTGGGACAACAACGACTTCGTCGTCTTCATCGATCAGTTCTTCGGCGGCTGCATCTGAAACTCGACGCGGCGCGAGGCGTTTCATCAGCCCACGGCCGCGGCTTGGCACAAGCGCGACACACACCCTTTACCGCCCCCGACGACGCGCCGCGTCCCTGGGGCGGCTTTTCTTTGCACCCACGGCGCCGCGGTCAGCCGCAGCCGGCGAAGAAGAGATCGATGAAGGCGACGAAGTCGTTGTTGTCGTGGGCGCCGTCGCGGCCGGTGAGCCCGCCCTGGCGGCCCAGGTCGGCGGCGGGTGACTGCGCGAAGTAGGCGTCGATGAAGACGACGAAGTCGTTGTTGTCGAGGCGGCCGTCGGGGCCCGGGACGCCGCCCTGCGAGGCGAGGTCGGCGGGGCACGGGCAGCCGACCCGCGCACAGAAAGGGACGATCCTCGCGGCGTCGGAGCGTGACAGCAGTGCGCCGCCCGGTCCGGAACGGACCTCCCACTGCACATAGAGCGGGGCGCCGGGCGGATACTGCAGGGGGTCGACGTTCAGCCGGGCCGTCGCGGCGCCCTCACCGGAGACGGTGAGCGGCTGGAGGACGATGCCGCCGGAGACGACGCCGGCGACGGGAAGCGAGTGGCTCACGCGCAGGGACGCGGAAGCCCCGACCGTGGCGCGGCCGACGCCGATGCGGCAGGGCTCGCCGATAAGCGCGGGGTCGGAGGCGATCGTCAGCGGGGGGTGGCTCATCCCGGCGGCGGGCAACCCGCCGCCGAGCGAGAGCGGGGCAAGGTCGGGGCGCTGCGACCAGAGGCGCGGCTTGTCGAAGGGGAACTGCGCCGCGGCGACGCGCGGGTCGGTGAGGGCGCCGGCCATGAAGTCCACCAGCGCGTCGGTCTGCTCCGGGGTGATGCTGATGCCGAGCACAGCGGGGTCGAGGTTGCCTTCGAAGCGCGGCGCCGCACCCGAGGCCCGGGAGTAAAAGTCGACGACCTCGCGCAGGGTCTGGGCCTGGCCGTTGTGGAAGAAGGAGCCGCGGAGACCGACGTTTCGGAGCGTGGGGGTCCTGAACTTGCCGAGGTCCCACGGGGCGCCGGTGACGCTCTCGCGCCCGGGGTCTTCGCCGGCGGGGCGGACGCCGATGTTGTGGAAGAGGTTGTTGGTGAAGCGGTTTCCGGCGTGGCAGTCGGCGCAGCGGGCCTCGGGGGAGTTGAAGACCGCGAGGCCCTGGAACTGGAGCGGGGTGAGGGCGCCGGCTTCGCCGGCGACGTAACGGTCCCAGGGGGTCTGGTTGGGGATGAGGGTGCGCTGGTACGTGGCCAGCGCCATCGCGACGCGCGGGGCGGTGATGCCTGGCGTGCCGAAGGCGCGTTCGAAGAGCGCGGGGTATCCGGGCTTGGCTGCCAGGTCCGCCGCGAGGTCGGGCGGCAACTGGTCTGCGAGCGCCAGGGGCTGGGCGGTTGCGAGCTTGTCGAGGATCTGCGGCCAGGAGCGGCCGAAATGAGCCATTTCGACGGTGCTGACGGGCGGCTGCAGCGACTGAGCCTCGAGCGCGGCGCCGACGGCGAGGACGACTTCCTCGGTGACGGGGTCGACCAGCGCGGGCCCCGCGCGGCCGTCCCAGAAGTTGAGGGGGCTGTACGCGCCCATATAGGCGGAGTTGGAAGAGCGGACGGTGACCTGCGAGGCGAACATGACGCCCCCCCACTGCACCGGGCTGAAGTTGTTGTCCTCGTCGGCGCCGATCAGACCGGGCGATCCGAAGACGTCGTCGGCGGTGTGCATCACCAGGTCGGCGCCGGCGTTGCGCGCGCGGCGCGGGTCGCCACCGCCGGCCTCGGGCGTGTGGCAGGTCCCGCACGAGACGGTGTTGCTCGATGAGAGCTGCTCGTCCCAGAAGAGCGTCTTGCCCAGCAGGCGCTTGGGCTCCGTGACGGGGTTGCCGGGGGGCGCAACGGGCGGGCCGAGCGGCGGCTGCGCAGCGACCGCCGGAGCGCCCAGCGCGAGAAGGGTCAGCGTGAGGACGGGGCGTCTGCGCATCGTGTCGTCGGCTCCGGAGCCAGAACGTACACGACGGGCGGGTTCGGGGCCAAGAAGCGCGGCCGGGTCGCGGGCTTGCACCGGCCGCACACCGCCCGAACCCGGGGCCTTGACCCACGTTCTCACCCGATAATGAAAGGGCCGGCGCGAGGCCGGCCCGGGAGGATCGCAGCGGGTTTGCGGCGGTCAGCACCCGCCGAAGAACTCGTCGACGAAGACGACAAAGTCGTTGTTGTCCCAGGCGCCGTCGGCGCCGCTCACCCCGCCCTGGCGGCCGATGTCGGCGGCGCCTGAGAGCGAGAAGAACAGGTCGATGAACGCGACGAAGTCGTTGTTGTCCAGGTGTCCGTCGGGTGTGCGGCCGCCCCCCTGGCTTCCGACGTCGGCCACGCAGGAGCTGGGGCATCCGCCGCGGGCGCAGAACGGGACAATGCGGACCGCGTCTGAGCGGGCGGCGACACCGGCGCCGTCCGCGCCCGCGACCTCCCACTGCAGGAAGGCCGGCACACCGGGCTGGAACTTGTCGGGCGCGATATCCATGCGCACGGTCACGGCACCTGCAGCGCCCACGGTGGCGGCGGGGAGGGTTTCTCCGCCGCTCACGACGCCGGCGGCGGGCGGGGTGAACGAGACGCGGAGCGCCGCGCTGCGGCCGGCGGGCGCGTTCCCGAGCCCGATGCGGAAGCCGGAGGTGCCGATCAGCGGCGGGTCGGACGCGATGGTCAGCGGCACCGTGGGAGAACCCGCCGGGGGCGAGCCGCCGCCGAGCGACGAGGGGCGCAGCTCCTGGCGCAGCGTCCAGAGGCGCGGCTTATCGAACGGGAAGGTGGACGCGGCGACGCGGGGGTCGGTCAGGCCGTTGCGAAGGAAGTCGGCGAGCTGCACGAGCTGCTGCGGGTTGACGTTGATGTTCGCGGCGGCGGGGTCGAGGTTGTCAAGGAACTGGATGGGCGAGCCGGGCGCCTGCGCGTAGAAGCGGATGACGTCCTCGAGCGTGGTGATGCGTCCGTTGTGGAAGAACGAGTTGCGGAGACCGACGTTGCGGAGAGACGGCGTCCTGAACTTACCGCGGTCGTTGACGTTGCCGGTGACGCTCTGGCGTCCGGGGTCCTCGGCGACGGGGCGCAGGCCGATGTTGTGGAACGCGTTGTCGGAGAAGGTGCTGCCGCCGTGGCAGGCGTTGCAGTGAGCGGCGGGCCCGGTGAAGACGTTGAGGCCCTGTACCTGCTGCGGCGTCAGCGCGTTCTGCTGGCCGGCGGTGAAGCGGTCCCACGGGGTCTGGTTGGGGACGAGCGTGCGCTCGTAGGTGGCGATCGCCTGGGCGATGCGCTCGGCGGTGACGGCGCCGCTGCCGAACGCACGGAGGAAGAGCGCGGGGTAGCTGGGGCCGTCGGCAAGAGCGGCGGCGACGTCCGACGGGACCTGATCGACCAGGGCGAGCGGTCGGGCGGTGCGCAGCTTCTCGGTGATCTGGGT
Source organism: Phycisphaerales bacterium (assembly GCA_035626935.1). Lineage (GTDB taxonomy): Bacteria > Planctomycetota > Phycisphaerae > Phycisphaerales > UBA1924 > JAJTGZ01. The sequence continues at coordinate 4,352 of DASPMT010000196.1, forward strand.
CCATGAGCGGTTGTCGTGGGCCATCTCGGAGGTGCTCAAGGGGGGGCCGACCGACTGGGCCTCGAGTGCCGCGTTGGCGTTGAGGACGGTCTGACCGGTGGTCGGGCTGACGAACGAGGGGCCGACCCGGCCGTCCCAGAAGTTCTGCGTGAAGAACGCGCCCATGAACGCGCTGGGCGTGGCGCGCGCGGTCACCTGCGACGCGAACGCGAAGCCGGGGACGCTCTGGTAGTCGTTGTCGGCGTTGGAGCCGATCACGCCGGGGGACGCGAAGATGTCGTCTTGGGTGTTCAGTACGCCGTCGGGTCCGCGGTTGACGGCGCGGCGCGCATCGCCGCCGCCGGCGTCGGGCGTGTGGCAGGTGCCGCAGGAGACGGTGCCGCTGGAGGAGAGCTGCTCCTCCCAGAAGAGGATCTTGCCGAGGACGCGTTTGTTCTCGGTGATCTGGTTGGCGGCGGGCGCGGGCGGGTTGCCAAGGGGGGGAGGCTGCGCGACGGCGGAGGAGGCGGCGGAGAGCACGAGCGCGGCGGCAAACAGGGGCTTCATCGAAACGGCTCCGATGGGGGTGCGGGTCTTTCGCAGTAGGCTTCGCGGACTCAGCGCGGTTCGGCGTGGTCCATCGGCCGCGGCGGCGCCTGCGGCACGTCTGGGCGCGCACGCGCCGGGGGGTGACCGCCGCGGATGGCATCTTGGTTCATCGGGTTCGTCGGACGGTCGGCGCGCTGGGGGCGGCGACGCTTCACCTTTGCGCCGCGACCGTCGCGGTCGTCGTGCCCGGGCCGTCTTCCTTCCGGGCCGCGCGGTCGGGGGGCGCCCTTCTCCAACCGGTCCATCGGGAGCCCGCGGCCGTTATGACGCGGAGCGTGCGGGGGCGGCGTCATGCCGGGGCCGCCCCCTATCGGCGCACCGCCGCTGGCTCGGGGCCCGAGAGGTCCGTTCACGCGAGGGCGGAAACTCCGGGGACCGACCGGCTCCGCGTAGCCGGCTGGGCCGGCGCGCACGGCCATCTGGTCGTGCCTGGGGTGCAGCGGTGTTCGGGGCTGATGGTGGCGCTCGGCAGCGGACGCGTGAAGGGGGGGGTTGTTTCGGTGGACGCGTCCGGCGTGGCCGTCGTGGTGATCGCAGGCGCACCCTTGCAGCAGGACGGTGATCGCGGCGAGCGCGGAGAGTGTGCGGCGGTTCATGGGGACTCCCTTGTGCCGTACGCCGGCGGCGCACGGCACACACCAGTTGGCCGGCGGCCCGCGCCGGGGGACAATCGGCGAGAAGAAGAGATTTCCGCTCCGGCGCGCCGGGGGTGCAAACATCACCCGGGCGCGTCCCCCCGGACGCGCGGGCGGACAACGTGTAAGGAGGTCCCTCTTGTTCACACGGCCAGACGATTCACCCGCCGACGGCCCGGACGCTCCGCGAGCGGAGCGGTTCTCCCACAGCGGGCACGAGGTGTTCGAGATCCTGGCGCGCGAGCACGCGGACATGCTCACCGCGTACCTCCGCAGCCTGATCGGCGCGGACCCTTCGGTCGACGACATCTTTCAGCAGGCGATGCTCGTCGCCTGGCGGCGCCTGGGCGATTACGACCGCTCCCGTCCTTTCGGCCCGTGGCTGCGCGGGATCGCGCAACGGCTGGTGCTGGAGCACCACCGCAAAGGGAAGACCCGCCCGACCACGACCGACCCGAGCGTGCTGGCGGAGCTGGACGGGCGGTTCGACGGGGTCAACCGGCTGCCGGGCGACACGTTCCGCCAGCGGAGCGAGCGCGTGGTGGAGTGCATGAAGAAACTCCCCGAGGCGATGCGCGAGGCGCTGGAGCTGGTGTACGCGCGCGGGATGCTCATCATCGCCGCGGCGCAGTCGATGGGGGCGAGCGAAGAGGCGACCAAGAAGCGCGTGCAGCGCGGACGGCAACTGCTGGCGCAGTGCGTCCGCTCGGGGGAGGTGGAGGGTGAGTGAGCCAGCACCGATCACGCCGGAGCCGGAGCACGCCGACGCTGCGCGCACCGCGGACGAGCTTGCGAGCCACGGGCTCCTGACGTTCCTCCACCGCGACCCTGCCGCGGAGACCGAGCGGCGCATGCGCAGCGTGATGCGCCGCATCGCCGACGATGCCCGCGGAGGGGTCGGCACGGGCCGGTTCTCCTTTCCGCACGCGCGCCGCTGGGCGGCGCTGGCCGCGTGCTTCGTGATCGCCGCCGGCCTGGTTTACCTGGGGCTTCCGACCGGCGGCAGCGCGCAGGCGATGGTGCTGGCGTCGGCGGCGTCGCTGCGCGAACCGGGGGACCGGCGCTTCGAGGTGCGCATTCAACCTCGCGGGGCGAAGGAGCTGATGGATGCGCCCGTCGGCACGATCGACACGCGCGGCAGGGGCGCCGAGCTGATGGTGCTCCGCCTGCAGCCGGAGGAAGGGGTCTGGGTTTCCTATGGGCGTGACGCGGGCGGGCCGTGGCTTGTCTTCCCCGACGGGCGGGCGGAGCGCAACCCGCCGGCGGCGGCGCTGCCGCGCTTTGCGGTCGTCGGAGAGCAACCGGTGGTGCCTGACAGCGTCGACCGGCTCCTGGAGGAACTGGCTCACTCGTACACGCTGCAGCGCACGACCGTGAAGAGCGCCGACGGCCAGTCGGAGGTGGAGCACATCGTGGGCGAGCGCCGGCCCGATCGGGCGCCGGGCGTGCCGCGCATCGAGGCGTGGATCGACGCAAAGACCAAGGCCCTCAAGAAGGTGGAGCTGAGGTTCCCCGAGCCCCCTCCGCCTCCGCGCGGGATGGGGCGCGCGCCCGGGGGCCGCGACGGCCCGGATGGACAGCGCGGCGAGCGCCGGATGCCCCCGCCGGACGGGCACTTTGGAGGGGACGGCTTCCCGCCCCCACTGCCTCCACCGCCGGAAGGCGAGCGTGACGGGCGCGGGCCTGGGAGGCGCGAAGGTCCGGGCGGCCCGATGGGGCGCGGGCCACGCGGCGGGCCGGTTCGGATCGAGCTGCGGCCGGTTCCTCCCCCGACGTTCGCGCCCGACTGGTTCAGCCCGGCGGCGCATGAGAGGCGGCCGCAGCGGCGGCTCTGACGGGCGGCGCGCCGTGCTTTGGCGCCGGCTTGGCGACGCCGAGAACCATCATCACAAAGAGCACCAGGGCCGCGGCCAACCGGTAGTACCCGAACGGCGCCAGGCCGCGCCGGTTGAGGAAGCCGACGAGCCAGTAGACGGCGGCGGCGGCGCTGGCGGCGGCGACCAGCGCGCCGAGCGCGACGTTCACGGCGCCGAGGTCCTCGAGGAACGTGCCGAAGCGCGGAAGGCGGTTCTCGCTCTGCGCCAGCAGACGCTCGGCGCGGGCGGCGCTGAGGTTCTTGACGATCGAATAGACGGTCGCGCCCATGAGCGTGGGCACGCCCAAGAGGAAGCTGAACTCGGCGGCCGCGGCGGGGCGGAGGCCGCTGATGGCGCCGCCTGTGATGGTCATCATGCTCCGGCTGGTGCCAGGCCACAGCGCGACGCACTGGAGCAGCCCGATCTTGAGCGCTTCACCGGGCGTGAGATCGATCACGTCCTTTCCGGCGCCGCCGGGGCCGGCGAACCGCCGGGGGGAGACGAGCTTGCGGTCGACGACGATCATGAAAACGCCGCCGAGCAGGAAGGCGATGACCACCGCCGGAAGGTTCATGAGGTAGGCGTCGATGAAGTCGTGCAGCAGCCAGCCGACGGCGGCGGCAGGGGCGAAGGCGATGAGCAGGTTGACCAGGAGCGACAGCCCCTGCGGGTCGCGCCCCATGAGCCCTTTGACCATCCGCGCAAATCGCGGGAAGTAGAGCCCGAGCACGGCGGCGATGGCCCCGGCCTGGATCGCGATCTCGAAGGTCTTGACGGCGGCGGCGTGCCTGGGGTCGTCGTGAAGGCCCATCACGCTCGCGCCCACGATCAGGTGGCCGGTGCTGCTGATGGGCAGGTACTCGGTGATCCCTTCGATCAACCCGAGGATCACGGCTTGCCAGGACTCGAGCATTCAGCCTCCGTGCCCGCGTGATGATCGACAATCGTCGCGCGTGACGCTCACTCGGCGCTGGCGACCGGGCACAACCCCTCGCCCGGTGATCGGACGGCCGGCGTCACAACTTGCGGAGGTTCCTCAGCATGGCGTCGAAACTGGCCGCGGCCTCGTTGACGACCTGCTCGGGCCCCACGAGCCGGATCTGGATCGGCCCGCGTCCGC
>DASPMT010000197.1:0-3885 GCA_035626935.1 Phycisphaerales bacterium
CGGCGACTCGCCGGTTGATAAAGTGATCTGCGGTGGCAGGCTCGTGTAACGAGGCGGGTGAGAGTCGAGACAAGGACACGAAACCGACGGGCACGACCGAAGAGCCCGAGCGTGACGGAACGCGGAGCTCTGTGCGGCGGCTACAAACAAACCGGTCCTTTCCTCCAGAACTTTGTGCCCCAACTGCGATGCCCCAGCTCTTCTCCACGATCAACGACGCCGGCTTCCGCGACGATCGCGGGCGGCCGGTGCCGGTGCGGCGCTCGGAGATGGCGGCGAACATCGCGGGTGAGCCGGCGGGCGACGCGGCGCGGGCGGCCACGACGGTGGCCCAGATGATGCCTTACGCGCTACCGGCTGTCACCTTTCTCTACCTCAAGCTCTTCCGCCACTGGCCTGGACAGATGGTCGTGCTGCCGGTATGCGGCGCCTTGATCGGGGGCGCGGCCCTGCGCGCGGTGGTGCTGCGCCTGCTGACCGACGGAGGGAGCGCTAGGGGATTGACTGGCGTAGCCCTGTCGCTCCCGACGGTGGTTGCGCACGGGCACTGCGGGGCGTGCGGGTACCGCGTCGCCGACGTGCCGTGCGGCACCGATGGTTTTCACACATGCGCCGAGTGCGGGGCGGAGTGGCACCGCGAGCGGATGGTGTCCGCCGGCCTGACGCCAACCGACCGTGTGGCGGCGCTTCGGCGGACGGCGTCGCTCTCGCGACAGGGTGACTCGGGGTGGTTCGACGACCGCGGTGTGGGGTTGTCGGCGGCCTACCGCTGGCCGAGGGGCTTGCTGCGCTCGGTGACGCCGCCGCACGCGGCCGACGCGCGGACGGAATTGAACCGCCGGCTCGGCCTGGCGGTGCGGATCTTCGTTGCATGCGTGTGGGCGGTCGCGGCCGGCCTATGGACGGTGTTCGCGGTGGCGTGGGGCCGACGATCGGCGACAACGGGCGAGCTGGCCGGATGGGGAATAGGACTGGCGGTGATGGCGGGCGTGGTGCACATCCTGGCAAGGATGGCGCGGATGCAGGCGCCCGACGTCCGCGCGACGGTGCTCATGCACGGGCTATGCCCGTCGTGTTGGACGGTCATCCGCGGTTCCCGCGTCGAGTTTGACGGGTGCGTGACGTGCACCGGATGCAGGGCGGCGTGGCGGATGTAGAGTGATCATCGCCGGAGGGGACGCGAGACCCGGCCTGGATCATCGCAGGCGGACATGCGTCGACCCGCGAACATCCGAGTTGATCCGCGGCCTGCCCTTCTTTCGTTTTTCACCCCGTGGTGAACCTCTGCATTCAACGGTGCCTGATGGCTGCCGGCCGGCGCCTCATCTACCCTCCCCTTTCATGCCCATTCTCCCAAAGCTCGCCCCTGTTGATGTGCCCGCCGCGGAGGCGGCAGCGCGGTGCGTGGTGCTCACGCACCAGCGGTTCAGGGCGTGGGTGGGGCCGGAGTTCAGAGCGGGCGGGCTGACGCTGGCGAAGATCGACGGGTTCGTCGCGCAAACATTGGCGGACCTCAAATGCCGCTCGTGCTTCCTGCACTACCGCGCCGGCAAGAGCCCTCTCTTCCCAAGCCACGCGTGCCTGAGCGTCAACGAGTGCGTGGTGCACGGGACGGCCGCCTACCTCACGCGCCCGCTGCAGAACGGGGACCTGTTCAAGCTCGACATCGGCGTGTGGCACGGGGCCAAGGGCCGCGAGATGATCGGTGACGCGGCGTGGACGTACTCGTTTGGCAAGCCGAGCGGGCAGGTGCGGCGGCTGATGGATTGCGGCAAGGAGGCGCTCAAGCGCGGCGTCGCGCAGCTCCGGCCGGGAAACCGCTACCTCGACTGGGCGCGCTCGGTTCAGGGTTACGTCGAGAATCAAGAAGGGTTCCACCTCGTGCGCGGGCTGGGCGGACACGGCATCGGGCGCAAGCTGCACCAGGCGCCCTACATCTCCAACGTTGTCCCCGATTACCCGGGTGAGTGGCCCGAGAGCGTCATGACGTGCGAACCCGGCGTGCTGGTGGCCGTGGAGCCGATGATCGCCGTCGGCACAGGCGCGGTGAAACAGAACGGCAGCCAGTGGCCCGTCTACACCGCCGACGGATCCATGAGCGTGCACTACGAGCACGATGTTCTGATCACCGAAGGGGGGCCGCGCATTCTTACGGCGGGCCTCGAAGACCTCGACGACGTGATCGAGTGACGGTCCGCGAGCTCAGCGGTCCAACCGGTGGACGCACACGATCGCCGTAGCCGTCCCCGCGACCAGCCCCACGTTGACCGCGGCCCAGCCCCATGAAGCGCGGGCGATACAGACGATCACCGCTATCAGCAGGATGAGCAGCAGGAGCACCAGCAGACGCTTCACTAAGCCCCACGCCGAGACAGCGACCGAATCGCTGCCCCAGCAAAGGGAGTCGAGTCCCGACAGGATGTCTCCCAAGAGGTCGAGCACGCTGTAGCTCCCTTTCTCGCGCAAAGGCACCGCCGCCGTGGCTTCGTTCCCGGCCGCCGACGGATGCCCCGTTTCGGGTCGCCCATCCGACACTTTACCCACACCACAACCCTGTCCGGTAAGACGCCGTTAGGTCACCTCCCTCGTTTCCCGCCCGGATTTCGCCGGAGTGTGAACACCCAAACCCCCAAAGTTGATTCCCCTCCCTTTCCTGCGATGATCGGGGGACCGAGATAGACCTTTCTCAGCCACCCGGCTGGCCGTGCTCCCGTTCGACCCGCGTCGCCTGCAGAACAGGTGGACGGGTCAGACGCGGTCAGGGTGTTGGCAGAGTCAGGGCGCTCTCGCTCAGGAGTCCTCCGCAATGAGTCTGATCAAGTCGCGTATGGAAGCCATCTCCGCCGCCACCGCCTGGCGCGAAAGCGCCCAGACCAACGGGGCTCAGTCGGAGGGCCAGCGCCTTGAGCAGCTGTACGGCGAGGACGTCTTCTCCGAGCGCTCGATGCGCGAGCGCCTGCCGAAGGAGACCTTCCAGCGCCTGATGCGGACGATCAAGAACGGCGAGAAGCTCGACCCGGAGCTCGCCGACGTCGTCGCCGCCGCCATGAAGGACTGGGCCATCGACCGCGGCGCCACCCACTACACCCACTGGTTCCAGCCGCTCACCGGACTCACCGCCGAGAAGCACGACGCGTTCATCAGCCCCGACGGGCACGGCGGTGCCATGAGCACGTTCAGCGGCAGTGCCCTGACGCAGGGCGAGCCCGACGCTTCCTCGTTCCCCTCCGGCGGCATCCGCGCAACGTTCGAGGCGCGCGGCTACACCGCGTGGGACCCGACCTCGCCCGTCTTCCTGAACCGCGCGGGCAACACGGTCACCCTCTGCATCCCCACCGCGTTTGTCTCGTGGACCGGCGAGGCGCTGGACACCAAGACGCCGCTGCTCCGCTCGATGGACGCGCTCAACACGCAGGCGATGCGCATCCTCAAGGTGTTCGGCACCGACAAGGGCGTCTCGCGCGTCATCACCACTCTCGGGCCCGAGCAGGAGTACTTCCTGGTCGACCGCAACCTCTTCTTCGCGCGGCCCGACCTGCTCCACTGCGACCGCACGCTCTTCGGCGCCCGCCCGCCGAAGGGGCAGCAGTTGGAGGACCACTACTTCGGCTCCATCCCCGCCCGCGTGCTGGCCTACATGAGCGAGGTCGAGCGTGAGCTCTACCGCCTGGGCGTGCCGGTCAAAACCCGCCACAACGAGGTCGCGCCGGCGCAGTACGAGCTAGCGCCGATCTTCGAGACCACCAACGTCGCCTGCGATCACCAGATGCTGACGATGGAGACGCTCAAGAAGGTGGCCCCGCGCTTCGGGCTGCAGTGCATCCTGCACGAGAAGCCCTTCGCCGGCGTCAACGGCAGCGGCAAGCACAACAACTGGTCGATGTC